>JBLMXH010000277.1:0-35962 GCA_050257685.1 Nitrospirota bacterium | reverse complement strand
GTCGACGACCCATTCAAGACAAAGCTGATCCACACGATCCGCGGCGTCGGCTATGTTCTCAAAGGACGCTAGTGAATCTTCGTTGTCGTCCTTGAATAAATCACGGTCTATTGCATTCCAGCTTATCCTGCTGTTTACCCTTGCAGCAGCGCTTTTGCTCGCGTGCGGACTTGGCGTTGTGTATTCGATCGTCGCGCACCACGCCTTTTCCGAGGATAATGCAGTTTTGGCCGACAAAGTCTTTGTCTTAAGCGCGGATCTGCGCGAGAACGGGCCCGAGGTTTTCGGCGAGGAGGTCACGGCCCACCGTGCCGGTCAGCACACCCCTTACTGGATCAGAATTCTCGATTCACAGGGTCATGCCATCGGAGAAACACCGGAAATGGATCGATTGATCCCGACACAAAGTTTTCCAGTGGCGCGAGAAGCGGCGGAAGCCATCCGCATGCGAAAAGATTATCGCAACGCGGGGAAACTATTCTCCCTGGTGTCGTTCAATGAGCATTCCGGAGGCAACTCCTACAGCGTTCAGGTGGCTCAAGATCGCTCGAGTGACGAGCAAGTTGAAAGGAACTTCGCTCTGTTGTTCATCGCAGTCCTCTTCGGCGGCGTGGTGGCCTCGGCTTTGATTGCGATCATCGTTACCCGACGCGGATTGCGGCCGCTCCGAAAAATGACGGAGTCTCTTCGGCGAATCGGACCAGATCAGTTGAAGGAGCGTATCGGCTCTGACGGGTGGCCAAACGAGCTGCAACCACTCGCTATGGCTTTCGACCAAATGCTCAAACGGCTTGATGATTCCTTTACCCGGCTCTCGCAATTTTCAGCCGATCTCGCGCACGAGTTGCGAACTCCCATCGCCAATATGCTGGGTGAAGCGCAGGTTGCTCTCACGCGAGATCGCAGCGCTGCCGAGTATCGCGAGACGATCGAATCCACCGTTGCCGAATGCGAACGGCTTTCCAGGATCGTGGACAATTTGCTGTTTGTTGCACGGGTGGACGCGGAGCGTGAACCGATCGCGCGAAAGTGGTTCGATGCACGGGCGGCGGTGGAAAAAATCGCGGCGTTCTATCAAATGGTCGCTGACGATCACGACGTCACGATCAATTGCAGCGGCAACGGACAAATCTATGCCGATCCGGATCTGTTTGAACGCGCCGTGGGAAATCTACTCGAAAACGCGCTGCGCTTCACAGCGAAGCACGGAGCAATAAATATTACGGTTTCGAAACATAACAGCAATTTCGAGGTCGCGGTGAGTGATAACGGCTGCGGCATAGCTCGGGAACATTTGCCGCGTGTTTTCGATCGTTTTTACCGTGCTGAATCCTCGCGCAGTTCCGACGGAGCCGGTCTCGGTCTCGCCCTTGTGAAATCGATCGTGGATCTCCACGGCGGATCGGCCACCATCCAGAGCGAACTCAATCTCGGTACAACCGTGGTGCTTAGATTTCCAGCCGGGTCTTCAGGCAACCCGTTCTAAAAAAGGCACGAGATCGTCTGGCCGGGGCGATACTGAAGTCCGGCTAAAAAAATGTCTTGCTAATCATTACAAGTTTGTAATCATGGACGCGTTTTATGAGCAAAGCCGTCTTCGATTACGTAAGTGAACACTGGTTGATCCTGCCGATTGGGTGCGCAGCTCTGACGTTTTTTAGCTCAAGTCATTCCGCTTCGGCACAGGTAACAACCCAGGAACCGGTCGTTGTCACAGCGGAAACGCCCGGCGCATTCGAAGAAGTGCCCAGCGCGTACGGAGCGCCACCCGAGTTTTCGCGCAGCCGTTTTTCGAACGCCGTAAATGCCTACGTGTTGCCGCCATGGGCATTCTTCTTCGGTCAACTTTACGAAGGCCAGGGGTTTCGCCACGGACCGCCTGATCATCTTTTCACTCAAGAAATAGAAATGGGTTTGCCTTACCGTTTTAACATAGCGGCGGAATCTCAATGGGAACGGTTCAATGGCGGCGGCGGCGCACAGACGGTGAGTCTGGAAGCACGCTGGGCTCTTGCTGATTGGAACAAGATCCCGCTCAATCCGACAATCTTCGCTGAGTACAAATTCGGCGTCGGCACCATTCGACATGAAGAAGTGCCACCTCCCTCGGGAGCAGGAAGCGAAGAAGAGGAAGAGGGTGGCCCGCCCAAAGTGCCAGACGCGTATGAAGTTCGATTACTCCTTGCGCAGGAATTCTTCGGACGTGTCGAGTGGGCCATGAACTGGTTTTTCGAAAAAGAAAATACCGGCGATCGCGGACGGGAATGGGGTTTTTCACAGGCGTTAATGACTCCGATTCTCCTGCCTAACGAGCGTCTGAAAATCGGCTTGGAAATGGAGTATAAAAACGTCACCACGAAAGACACACGCGGCGACGCATTAAATAGTTTCACTATCGGCCCCACTCTGGCGTGGAAACCGTCAGCACACACTCGTCTTGATGTTTCGCCATTGTTCGGCTGCACCCACGACTCACCTGTGGCGGATGTCTTTGTCGCCTTCTCATGGCTATTTGGTGGCGAAGGTGCCGAAGCCGCCGAGGCACCAGTGTCCTCGCGGTTCCGTTACCTAACTGATGTTGCTTACTCCCGTTCTGGTAAGGATTCGGGAAAAGAAATGAAGCAGGTCGCCTACGTGCCGCCGTGCCCCGAATGGTACGGAGATCGCGAATGGAATGTGAACCTCTTTGGTACCTATGCATTCACGAACACCGAGTTCGCGCCTAATCCTTCGCTGATCGACATCGTTCAAAGCACCAGTGAAGGCGGTCCGGTGCTCGGCACGTACGACCGATACATCGGCGGCGATCACGCATGGGGCGGTGGCGGCGACATAAAATACTTCTTTTGCCGCTACGCTGCTGTTGGCGTCGAGGGATTTGCACTGGACGCCACCAAGCCTGGTTTCAATATCTTTGAAGACCAGTCAGTCCCGATACTTATCAAGGAAAGGACCAGTCACAATCGCGCCGTCGGCGCCGTTCTTGGCACATTGACATTGCGTTATCCGATCCCGTGCACCCGTTTAGCCCCTTACGCCTGGGGCGGGGTGGGTGCGATCTTCGGAGGTGGCGAAAGGGACCAACTTCACACGCAAGGACCGCCGGACGCCTTTCTAGTTAATGCGCAAACCGATCATTTCGGCAGCGAAACCAAAGTGCTGACGCAATTCGGAGCCGGTCTCGAAATCAGGTTCGCTCGGCACGTCGGTTGGACTAACGACTTGAGTTTCGGCATCATTGACGGACCGCGAAATAATTTCGGAATGATCCGTAGCGGACTGAATTTTGCATTTTAAACATTCTGAGGGTTAGCGCCCTCAGGGCTGAAAAACCGCGGCTGTTTCTGCGGTTGCTGAAGTGGAGACGCCGCAGCCTGGTGGAGCGGGCTGCGGCGCACTTTTTTTTGGACGTAGACGGCTCGTGTGTCGCCCAACTTCGAATGCTGGCTGGTACAGCCGCCGTTAGACTCTTGACCCACTGTAGCCAGATCGATAGTTTGGCTGCGGAAAGGAGCTTGTTGCGGTGAAGACCGAAGTCTCAATCGAATACTGCGTCGTTTGAAACTATACGCCGAAGGCCGTCAGTTTGGCGGCCAAAATTCTCGAACTCGGCGAGCGTATCAAATCGCTCGCGCTGATCCCGTCGAGCGGCGGCGCCTTCGAAATTCGCGCCAATGGCAAACTGCTCCATTCCAAACTTCAGTCCGGTGAGTGGCCGGATTTCGACGAGATCGTTAAGGCCGTTAAGAAGGCGAAATAATCGGGCTGCGGCCCGTGATGCACTGCGCTCAACGGGAGCCGCCGCCTCCAATTTCTATAGACGTCTCAACTCCCAACGCTCAACGCTCAACGCCCAACGCTCAATTCAGAACGTTGGGCATTGGACGTTTGCTTTTTCCGGGAGAGTGAAGGGTGCCTGGTGGCCCTCGCGGTCTTCAAAACCGTCGTCGCCACGCAAGTGGCGAGGTAGGTTCGATTCCTATCCTCTCCGCTTCTTCATTTTCGATTTTCGATTTCCAATTTGCGATTGCCGATTGCGACCGAGCCCCTCGGATGATTTCAATCGCAAATCGCAATTCGAAAATCGAAAATTGAGTGAAGGGAGGTGAATCGCATGTCGCGTGAGCAAATCCGCAAGCTAACGTCGCTTTCATCCTGTGCCGGGTGAGCGTCAAAATTGAGCCAACAGGCCCTGCGACAAGTCTTGCCGCAGCTTCCTATTTCGTTAAGCCGGAACGTGCTGGTCAGTTCCAAAACGTTCGATGACGCGGGCGTGTACCGGTTGGACCGGGACCGCGCACTCGTCCAGACCGTCGACTTTTTCACACCGATTGTGGACGACCCGTTTTCATACGGCCAAATCGCAGCCGCCAACTCGCTTTCCGACATTTACGCCATGGGTGGACGTCCATTGACCGCACTAAACATCATCGGTTTTCCTGATGATCTCGTTAGGCCAAGAGTAGTTTCTTCGATTTTGCGCGGTGGCCTTGCCAAGGCAGCCGAGGTCGGGTGCGTCATCATAGGCGGCCATTCTATTCGCAATCCAGAACCGATCTACGGACTGGCCGTTACTGGTCTCGTGGGCGTCCGACACATCACCACAAACGCCACTGCGCGTCCAGGCGATCTGCTCGTTCTGACGAAGCCGCTGGGCACCGGCATCGCTACAACGGCGATCAAGCGTGGAATGGCTTCGCGCGCGCTGCAAAAAACCGTCATTGCGCTTATGTCGCAAATCAACACGGTCGGCGCCGAGTTGGCCGAACTGGGGCTTGTGCACGCCGCCACCGACATCACGGGCTATGGACTCATAGGGCATTTGATCTCATTATGCCGGGCTAGCGATGTTTCCGCGGACATCGATCCGGGTGCTGTGCCGATCATTAGCTACGAAATTCACGAACTCGTGAATCTGGGCTGCGTTCCACAAGGAAGCCGGGACAATCTCAACGGAGCCACGGTTCTCGTGGATTGGGCGCGAACAAATGAGACGGGTCAAATTCTATTAACCGACGCACAGACCAGCGGCGGTTTACTGCTGTGTATAGCCGAAGCCAACCTCGAAAGGGCACTCAAGATCTTGCGAAAGGCCGGGACACCTTCCGCCGCGGTGATTGGACGAATCGTGAGACGCCAGCGTCGCCGCCCGTTGATATGCATGACCGAATGAGGCGTGACAATCGTCGCCAAGTTCCGGCGGTATCGAAGATCCTCGATGCCCTCGATTATTCTGATTTGCCACGGCGTTTCGTCGTCGACATTGTCCGCCGCGAATTGTCACAAATTCGCGCGAGCAGCACGCTCTTTGAATTCGAACCCATCGTGGATCATATCCGGCGCTCGCTCGATGAATTTCACGCCACCAGACTGCAACCGGTTATCAACGGGACTGGAATCCTCATTCACACAAATTTCGGACGCGCCGCGCTTCCAGGCGAAGCGATGCAGTCATTGAATGAAATCGGAGCTGGTTATTCGAATCTCGAATATGATCTTACGAAAGGCCAACGCGGCGGTCGCGGCATTTACGTCGAGCGTGCGCTCGCGCTGCTTTGTGAAGCCGAGGCCGCAACCGTAGTAAACAATTGCGCAGCGGCACTGGTACTGATTGTGCATCATTTTATCCAGCCAAAATTCGACTGCTTTAAGCAGTCGAGTTCACGGTCGAAATCGGAAGTTGTTATTTCACGGGGCGAGCTGGTACAAATCGGCGGCGGATTTCGCATCGGCGAAATTCTCGAAGCGAGTGGCGCAAAATTGCGCGAGGTCGGCGCTACGAATAAGACCACACTCGAAGATTATGTACGCGCGGTTGGACCTAACACCGCGATGATTCTGAAAGTCCACCGCAGCAATTTTTTTATGAGCGGTTTTGTCGAATCGCCTTCTTCGAACCAGATCGGAACGCTGGCAAAGAAGAATCGAATTCCGTTTGTCGAAGATCTCGGCAGCGGACCGATGATCGCGACTGAATCGTTAGGAATTAGGGAGCATGAACCAACGCCTGCCGAAGTATTGAAAGCCGGCCCTGATCTTGTTTGCTTCAGCGGCGATAAACTCTTCGGCGGTCCGCAGGCGGGAATCATCGCTGGGAAAAAACGACTCGTCACCGCGTTGAAACGGGAACCGCTATTTCGGGCCTTGCGCTGCGACAAACTCTGTCTCGCCGCCTTGCAAGCGACTGTAGATCTTCACCTCGATCAAAAAATCGATAAAATCCCGGCGCTCGGTCTCCTGACAACCTCAGAAGAGGCATTGCGCGCCCGTGCCACGGCGATTGCGGCACGTTTGGAGGATTTGCCAATGAAAGTCACAATCGGAGTCGGCAAGGCGAAAACAGGCGGCGGCACATTACCAAGGTTGAATATGCCGTCAGTGACGATCGACTTCCTTCCGGAACATCCATCGCTAACGGAATTCGCGGCGAGGCTCCGTGCGTCGACTCCGCCTCTGATTGGCTATATCGCAAATCACCGATTCAAACTCGATCTGCGCACAATTTTTCCTCATCAGGACGAGAGTGTGATCAACGCGGTTCGTGCCGCGTGCACGAGGTGACGACGCGTCATTTCATCATCGCCACAGCAGGCCATGTGGATCATGGCAAGAGCGCGCTGGTCAAAGCGTTGACCGGCACCGATCCCGATCGCCTGCCGGAGGAAAAGAAAAGGCAAATCACCATCGACCTTGGGTTCGCCGCATTGAATTTCACGGCACCAAACAACGACAACATTCACGCGGGCATTGTTGATGTTCCGGGCCATGAGGATTTCGTCCGTAACATGATCGCCGGAATTGGTTCAATCGATCTGGCACTGTTCGTCGTTGCCGCGGATGACGGCTGGATGCCGCAAAGCGAAGAACACTTGCAAATCCTCAATTACCTCGGCGTGCAACACGCTGTCATTGCGCTGACCAAGAGCGATGTGGGCCGGATCGATGTCGTCACGAAACAAATTCGTGAACAACTCTTCGGCACGCCTTTCGCAGATTCGCCGATCATTCCCACTTCTATTCGGACCGGAACGGGCATTGACAACCTGGTAAACACGCTGGCTGCCCAACTCTCGAGAATGGAGTCGCAACGTGACATCCGTAAGCCGCGTTTATTTATTGATCGGGTGTTCACGCTTCGTGGGATCGGCACCGTTGTGACGGGGACACTCACCGGCGGATCCTTGCACCGCAGCCAGCAAATCATCGTTTACCCGACTAATCTCGAGACACGTATTCGTTCCATTCAGAGCCATGGTCACGAACGGGAACTCGCGCAGCCGGGAATGCGCACCGCCATCAATCTACCCGATTTAAACGTCGACCAGATTAAACGCGGCGACGTAGTGACGGTTCCCGGTCATGGCGGACCAACTTCGACTCTGATTGTTCGCCTGGAGAAGTCGGAGCGCCGCAAAGACGATCAGTTCGTTGCGTCTCCCCTGAAAAACGGATCGTCGATATATGTCCACCATGGTGCTTCGCGCGTGGCCGCGAGAATTAGGTTCCGCGAACAGGGATCGCTTCAAGCAGGCATGAAAAAAATTGCTCATTTAAATCTTGCTTCACCTGTCTTTGCGTTTATCGGCGATCGTTTTGTCGTCCGCGATTCCTCGGAGCGGCAGACCATCGCTGGCGGAATCGTGCTTGATGCAGATGGCGAGGAGGAACCACTGCCCCCCACTGTCGCGCCCGATGATGTCGATTCTTTGGTGCGCGCGACTGTCGCGCGACAGGGATTTGCACGTCGAGAAAGTCTTTTGACCAAATCGCGATTCAGCAGTGACGACATTTCTGCGGCCCTAACAAATTTGGAGCAAAGAGGTGAGGTCATCGTATGCCAGGACATCGCGGCGGATTGTGAATTCTGGCGGAGACTCCGGCGGCAGGCGATTAGTGTGATTGATGCGGCACACCAGAAATCTCCCGAGCGTACCGGTATTGATGTGAGTGAGCTGCGTTCAGCGCTGCGCATTCAAGAGCCGGACCTGCTAGAATCGCTAGTGAGCGATCTGTGCGAGGGCGACTTCGTTCGCGGAGGATCTGTTATTGCCCGGATTTCCCATCGTCCAACGTTGCCAGTCCATCTTCAACCCGTTGAGAAGCGGGTCCGCCAAGCGCTCACTGGACAACCGTTCGATCCACCCTCCCGTAAGGTGATCGAGTCGGATCCGCAGGCTCGGCAAGTCGTGCGGTTTTTGATCGAGAATGGGGATGTGACCGAACTTGCTCCCGATGTGGTGTTATTGCGTGCGAGCTTTGAACAGATGAAATCACATGTGATCAATTTCATTTCCAAAAACGGACCCGCAACAGTCAGTGAACTGCGCCGATCACTTGGGAGCTCGCGGCGCATCATGGTGCCCTTGCTAGAGCGACTGGATCGCGATGGTATCACTCGACGTGTGGCAGACAAAAGGACCCTGTGCAAGATGCCAAAGCTGTGAAACGATCGCGGCCGGTTCTGCTCGTTGTTCCATCCCTCGAGAAAGCCTGGGAAGACGTAATCGCTCCCTGGCTCGATCAAGTCTTGCCCGCAGCGTGGCAACGCGAGTTGCCGTCGCTGGTGGTAGTCCCAACGCGGGGGCAGGCTGACGATATTAAGGCGCGTTTAATCGCCAAGGGCTGGTCGCATTTGGGTTTGCAGTTTGTAACGCCCTCCAGTTTACGCGGGCTGCTCGAGCGAGATGATGCGACTCCAGCTCCTCAGCCTGAACTTCTGCGTTTGCTTCTCGCCATCGCCGCCACCGAAATTGAACAGCAGCCTAACGAGTCTGAAGCGCTTGCTGCTAAAGCTGTTGCTCGTGCGCCGGCGCTGCTATTGCGCGCATTAGATCGCCTCGAAACCGCCGGTTGGAAATTCGAAGAACTTGGGTTGCCGTCGTTTGTGCCAGTGGTACACCGTTTTAACGCGCTGTTGAAAAAATGCGGTTTGGCACTTCGCGGCGAGAGCGACCGAACTCGATTGCACCAGCACACACATGGCAGGCGCAGATTTTCTCATGTGCTTATCAGCGGGTTCGACGGAGCTCATTGGGCAGAATGGTTTCTCCTGCGTACCGCGGTCGAACTGGCAAAAAGCGCTACGATTGTGCTGGAAGAACCCCGCGCCAACCTTTCGGATGTCGATCTTTGCTGGATTGGATCGTGGGAAGAAATCTGTGGCGAAGCCCAGCGTGTGTCGAGACCGACAGAGAGCACTGCGCTTGGCGATTCGCTTTTCAGCGAAATGGAAATGCGCGGAGGCGCGAAAACGGCAAAGCATTTCGATTTTCTGATCGGCACAAACCTTTCCGAACAGGCTGAAGCGATCACGCGACAATGCATTCGTTATCTGGGAGATGAGAAATGCACGCGGCTTGGCGTGATTTTCCCGGGTAGCGGGGCCTTGCCGCGACTGGTTGCGAGGTCGCTGGAGCGCTTTGAGATCCCGCATAACGATGGGCTCGGCCACGTCGTGCCGGGCATTTTCGAATCGGTGGAGTGGCAGGCCTGGATTGAATTACAACGCGCGCCACGACTTAATTCTTTTCTGCGTTTTCTAAATGCCTTGCCCGATCCCACGGTCATATCGCCCAAAATCAGCCGGCAAGTTGTCGAAAAGATTTTGCAGGGAAGTTACAACGAGATATTGCTGGACGACCTCGAACTGCTGCGCGAATTCTGTGCGGCCTGCGCGGACGACAAATTTCATGCGACAGCCGAAGCTCTGCGTGCGTTGCCTTTTCTTCCTGCGCACGCCACTTTCGCGCAGTTTCTTGAACAAACCCACATCGCGCTTGCCTATCTTGGGTGGAAGCAACACGCCCTCGAACTTGCGAGCGTGGTAGACGATCGGTCGCAGCGTCTCGACGTGAAATTTTCACGCCCACTCTTTTTGCGCTGGCTGGAAGAAACTGCTGCGATATCAGAAGCCGAGCGCTCAGCTGCAGGCGATCATCCATATGCGCGCGTGCAATTGCTTACAGTGGCACGCGCGCAAAATCAGGAATGGTCGCATTTGATTTTTGCCGGGTGGAACGAAGGTGCATGGCCGCCTCCGCCAGGTGCAGAGTTCGCACGCACCGAAGAAATCCACGCTTTCAATCAGAGCATCCAACGGCTCAACCAACGCGCAGCACGCCAGGGAAGCCAGGGAGAAGGCCACTCGACTGTGAGCGAAAACCACTCGCTTTATCTCGGGCCCGGCGAGCAGCGGGCAATCGCGTTGCGACAATTCGATGCGCTCCTCGAATCGGCCAGGGAAGGCGTGACCCTTGCGGCCAGTCTGGTGCAGGAAGATGCGCCAGAACGCTTCTGGAATCCGAGCGAATGTTTCACTGAGCTTTATCTCAAAACGCACGGTGGACCGCTCACCCAAACGACCCTGAAAAATCTTCAGCGCGCCACTGCGCTGTTGCCGCGGCCAACCGGTGCGGCCACGGATGTGCAGCAAACTTTGATCGCATTCAACGCGCGTCGCGACTCCTCTAAACCTGCCAGCGAATACGATTTCGCATTGCGACTCAACGGGGCCTATCGACCAGTGCCGACGCTGAGTGTGAGCGATATCGAACGAATGGTCTCGTCCCCGGCGATGATTTGGATGAAACGGTACATCGGCGTGGAAGCACCGGAGAACGCCGCGAATCCGTGGACAGCGACAACCGGTAAATGGGTGCATGCCTGGCTCGCGAATATTGTCGAAATGCCGGCGGGAAAGATTCTCTCTGCGTTTCCGAGCCTGACAAAGATTGACGCGCGCATTTGTCTTTGTGCGGATGAGCAGTGTGCCGAAATTCGGCGCCTTTGCGGCTTGGTAGGCAAAGTCGTCCCTGATTGGTGGACATCAGGCTGGCTAAACGCGCGTTATCTCGCGCGACACCTCGGCGCTAAAATCGGAGCGGCAAAAGGGTGGGATTGTATGGCGACGGAGTTGGCCGTTGGTGATCGAGGGGCAGTGAAAATCGCCGATGGCGTGGAGCTTAGACTACACGGCCAGATCGATTTGGTGTTGGCGGAAAATGATGCGTCCAGTTTCGCCGGAGAAAAAATTTGGGTCGTCGATTATAAAACCGGTGCGACCAGGGAGCTAAAGACCTCGGATCTGCACGACAGTCTGGTCAAGGGCACAACCCTGCAGCTTGGGCTTTACGCGCTAGCCCTGCGCCAACTCGGTGCGGACGAAGTGAGCGTGAGCATTATTTCACTGGCCGTTAAAAACGTCGCGCCACAATTGTCAGTTGCCGACCTTGCGCCACACACGGACATCTTCGCTGATCTAGCGCAGATGCAGCGTACCGGAATTTTCGGAATGAAAGGTGAAATCCGCCCGGCGTTCGGTTACAGCGCGCCGTACCCGCTCGCGACGTTGCCGATCGACAATGACATTTTAGAAGATAAATGGGCGCTCACGCATCCCGCGCTTGTCCTTGAGAAAGAGGAATGGGAAACATGGTGAAACCGAGCGACGAGAGCGTACGCGCTCGTTTTGCCAGCGAATTGGATCGCAATTTTTCTGTAGTTGCGTCGGCCGGTTCCGGCAAAACCACTGCGATCACCGAACGGATCTTATCAATCGCTCGTTCGCGTAACGCGGTCAAAATTCTGCCGCGTCTGGTCGTTGTCACCTTCACCAATCGTGCAGCCGACGAAATGCAACAGCGCACCAGGCATCTTCTGCTCCAGGAAGGTTTGCGGCACGAAGTGCAGACGGCATTCAATCGCGCTTTCTTCGGCACAATCCATTCGTTTTGCATGAAACTCCTGACCGACTTCGGTCATTACCTTGGTCTGCCTGCCCCGCTCGAGTTGGTTGAAGACGACGAGGACCTGTGGCAGGAATTTGCGCAAAGCCAAACCCGAATTGGCAAGTCGTTAGGCGACAAAGATCGGTCCATGCTTTTGCGTTTCGTGCAGGCGCGTGATCTCATGGAACTGGCTCGACGTGCGGGCTCTGCTGCTTTGCAGCTGAGAGAGATGTCGCCATGTCCGCCGCCGCTCGATTTCGCTGAGATATACCAACAAACAGATCAAAAGGGCCGCGACAACATCGCCAAATCTCAGGCGGAATTGCGCGAATGGGAAAAGCGTTACGCTGGCGATTGGGAATATCTGCGATGGCCGGTTTGTTTCACCGCGGCAAACGCCAGGTTTACTCAGCTGTGGCATGAGAAATTTGCGCCGCTACGCCGATGGATCTGCGACGCAGCCACATGCGTCGCAGCAGAGGTGCAGCGTGATTATCTCAACTTTCGACTCGATCACGGACTCGTGACGTACGGAGATCAAATCGCGCTGGCGGAAGAGTTGCTGCGGCAGCCGGTGGCCACGCAAAGAATTCGGGAAGAAAACTTTCGTGTCATCCTCGACGAAGCACAGGACACTGAGCCCCTGCAATTTTCCGTGCTGCTGGAAGTGACGCGGCCACCCGAAGCGAAAGGCGTTTGGCTGAAAAACCGCCATTTAGGGCCGGGGCCGGGGCACTTCTGCATGGTCGGCGATTTCCAGCAATCGATCTACTGGCAGCGCGCTGATTTGAACTATTACCGCGCAGTCCATGAGGCTCTCATTTCCGAGAAGAATGGTGAGAGTCTGAAATTCGCCGTCACATTTCGGCTGGACCAAAAACAGCTCGATTTCGTGAACGAAACTTTCCGCGAAATTTTGAATGATCAGGGCGGACAGGTGCGCTTCGTCGAATTGCAACCGCGGCCAAACATTCTTCCCGGCAAAGTCATTCGCGTCCCCCTTGCCGCGAAGGAACTGTTGCCTGAAGGAAAAAAGCTCAAGGACTACCAAAAGGCACGTTTCGAAGCGGATTATCTTGCAGGATGGATCAAGAACGCAGGGCTGAAGAAACTTTCGGCGGATTCTTGGCGGCAGGTGGCGATCCTTTGTCCGCGTAAAGCCTGGTTGCAAACGATGGCAGCAGCGTTAAGGCGCGTCGGTTTACCGGTCTCGATCCAATCTGAACGCGATGTCAAAGGCGACAGCCCGGCTTATGCATGGCTGACCGCTCTGCTTACGATCATGACTGACCCGCTCAATGCTTACGAAATCGTCGGCGTTCTCCGCGAGGTGTTCGGCGCCTCGGATCATGATCTTGCCGTCTTTTCCGAGGGCCAGAAAGCGAGATTACGCATCGACGAGATCGTGTCGGCGACTGGCAAAATTTCCTCGGTTTTGCATACGCTCGCAGAAATTCGACAACGCGCAGAAGGTCTGGCGCTTTTTGACGCCGTTACTTTGATCGTCGAGCGAACGCAATTGCGCGAGCGTTTGCTCCTGTTGCCCGCAACGGAGTTCGGCGATCTCGCACGCGAACTTGACGCCTTAATCGCGCAAGCGGCCGAAGCAGAAGCGAACGGAATGATCCTGGCCGGGTTCGCCGAACAGCTGCGTAATGATTTCGCATCCCCACGCGCGGTGCGGTTTTCCGCTGACGACGATGCGATCCAACTCATTACTTCGCATAAGGCAAAAGGGTCGGAATGGCAGGCCGTGATCGTGCCATTCCTCGCGCGCGAGTTGCGGCAGCCATCGCCCCGTTATCCGGACTTAGTAAAATCACCCGTTAATGGCGAACTGATTATTGCGTTCCGCAACGAAGACAAATCAAAGGATCTCAAAGAGGCCATCGAGCGTGCGCAGCAGCAGGAACTTGAACGGCTGCTCTACGTCGCGACCACACGGGCGCGCCACACACTCATAATTGTTCTCGATCAGGAGATCTTCTCCAACAGTGAGGGCAAACTGTCGAGGACAGCACAACTTCGACGTCTGATTCTCGACAAGGATTTTTACTCAGACGAATTCGATCAACACAGCAGTACGATCGATGAAGTTTTTGAACTTTCGGAGATCACAGGGGAACCGTCACAGACAAACGGTGCTGAAATCGAGCTGTTAACGTCGAGCGAACTCAAGCGCGCTACGAAACGCGCTTCGGAATTCGTGCGAAAAATTACACCGAGCGCGCTTGATTCCGAAGTTCCGACAGACGTGCGTACACGCTCGCGGTTGGATGCTCTGCCCATTCTCTATGGGCGGTGGTGGCACAAACTCTTCCAACGTCTGGATTGGAAAGCTGGAATCAATTCCGCACAAAAATTTTTCGAAAAAGAATTGCCGACTTCGCCTGACGCGAAAGCAGCGCTAAGAGACTGGGATGCTACGCGCCGGAATTTGTTCAGCGACGTCACCATCGCTGGCTTTCTTGCGAGTGATGAAACATTGTTTCACGCGGAGCTTCCGTTTTCCTGGCGCAGGAACGATCGCAGCGTACTTGAAGGCTTAATCGATTCCATCATGATTGACCGCAGCAGCGGCAAGTGTCTTCTGCTTGATTGGAAGACGAATGATGTTTCCCCAAGCGACGTCGAAATCTTTCGCGACACTTACCGCCCACAATTGGCCGCTTATTGGAAGGCGGTCACGGAAATTACCGACCTCAATGTACAAGCCGGTTTGTTCTCGACTGCCCTCGGCCATGTGCTGCTTTATTCCGCCGAAGAACTGGAAACGGAATGGCGCCGACTGGAACAACTTCCGCCGGCTCAACTGGAAAATGAACTCCGACCCGATGAGGCCGATAGTGTTTGAGGCCAAAAGAAAACAAACGCTGCCAGGGTATCTCGCTGCAGTGGCGCTGATCAGTTCTCGCGGTCGCCGCGGATGAATTGCTCGACGCAGCGAAACGCTTCGTCGTCGGTCATCTGAACCGGAGGATGCTTCGAAAAATAAGCGGAAGGAGAATGCAACACACCGCCGATGCCGCGGTCGAGCGCGAGCTTGCAACAGCGGATCGCGTCGATCGCCACGCCGGCCGAGTTGGGCGAATCTTCGACTGATAGTTTCAAGTCAATTTCCATCGGCACATCGCCGAACAGACGCCCTTCAACCCGAATGAATGCAATCTTGTTATCGAGCTGCCACGGTACGTAATCGCTGGGGCCGATGTGGATGTTTTCGTCTACCAGACGATCACCCATTACTGACTGAACTGCCTCTGTCTTGGAAGTTTTCTTCGACGCCAGCCGGGTACGATTCAGCATATTCAGGAAATCGGTGTTGCCGCCCGTGTTTAACTGATACGTGCGGACAACTTTCACGCCGCGCTTGCGAAAGAGATCAACCAATGCACGATGCACGATAGTGGCGCCCACCTGCGCCTTAATATCGTCCCCAATCAATGGCAGATTTTTATCGGCAAATCGTTTTGCCCAAGCCGGATCGCTCGCGATGAAGACCGGGATGTTGTTGACAAACCCGAGTCCGGCTTCCAGCGCGCAACCGGCATAAAATCGAGTAGCCTGCTCTGACCCGACGGGTAGATAATTGACCATCAGTTCGGCGGAGGAATTTTTCAGCTCGGCGATGATTTCTTCGCGAGTTGTTTCCTTCTCCATAGGCAGGAATGTGCGCAACGGGTCCTGGTCCTGCATGTGCTGCGGGTAGCCGTCCATAACACAGCCCATTTTTACAATCGCTCCCGTGAGTTTGATGTTTTCGCAGAAAACCTTCGTGCAATTGGGCGGCGCAAAAATAGCCCTGCTCACGTCGAGGCCGACTTTGCGTCGATCGATGTCAAATGCTGCCACGACCTCAATATCGCCCGGCCGGTAGCCACCAATCTGACGGTGCATTAAGCCGATGCTGGTGCCATTGAGCGAGGAGCCATCATAAAAGTTGATTCCCTGCACAAGCGAGCTGGCGCAGTTTCCAACACCCACGATTGCGATTCTGATTTTTCTCATTTCTAAAAACTGAAACCTACCTGACTTAAACGATTCGGAGCAAGCGATAAATTAGACTGGTTCGCCGCCGCGCCCCCGCCTGGTTATGGCCCCGAAACCGGGCCGCGAAGCTTTGAATCTGTCTGAAGTCGCACCGGCTTGCAAGGCCTGATATAAGGGCAACAGTCAGAGGCGTTCTGAAGCGCAGACGGCCTCCGGCAGGAGATAAACCACATGTGTTCGAAATTCGCAGCCATCAACCTGATGATCGCTGCCGCTTTGGCCGTTTTCTCGCAATTCGTCGAAGCGATGCCTGCTTACACGATCGAAGAAGCAGTTGCCCTGGCCCAGGAACGCAACCCCGAGATCCTTATCGCACAGAAGAAAGTGACCGCGGCTCGCGGCGGTTTCATCGAAGCCCGTTCAGGTTATCTCCCGTCGCTGAGCTCAAGCGGGCTATACGACAAGCGACAGACCCAAAGTGAAACAAACCTCCGACAGGAAGATTACAACGCGATCGTGAAGATTGAACAAAACATTTATACGGGCGGAGCGGTCGGCAGTCAGGTGGCAATCGCACAGTTGAACATCGCCAAGGCGAATTACGACCTTCAAGAGACGATCAGCCGGGTTACCATGGATGTACGAATCGCGTTCAACGAACTACTGCTGAACCGGGCGAAAGTCCGGGTACATGAAGATTCCGTGGGGGTGTTCGAACAGGAGCTGAAAGGTGAGCAGGAGAATTTTAACGCCGGCATTGTTGGCAAATTGAATGTGCAGCGGGCCGAGATAGCACTCGCCAACGAACGGCCGGAATTCTTTACCGCGCAAACGGATTTGAAAAACTCATATCTGCGACTGGCGGAACTTTTTGGTACCGATATTCCTCCCGGGACCCAGGCGCCGCCGTTCGAAATTTCGGGCCAATTGCAGTACAGGCCCAATCATCCGGACCTTAACGAATGCCTCGCGCGGGCTGATGCCAATCGTTGGATCATCAAATCCCGGCAGAAAGACATCGAGATCGAAGATCGCCAGTACGTTTTGGATCGGAGCGCAACGCGTCCACAAGTGCGCGCCTTTTCGGGGTATGAAATTTATAGCGAGCGAGACCCGGACGTTGGTCCCGAATTTAATTACGGCGGAGTAGTCGGCATAAACGCCACATGGAACATCTTCGACGGCCAGGCCACCAAAGGACGTATGCAGGCAACACGCGCCCGGCGTGACGCAGCGGTGCAAGCTTTGGCAGCAGCGCGTCGCAGTGTGGCCTCAGAAGTACGCAGCGCATTTTTCGATCTCCAACAAGCCGATCGCGTACTCGAGAGCGAAACAAAAAATGTGCAAACCGCGGATGAAGCACTCGACATGGCCAGGGGGAACTTTGCCGCGGGACTAGGAACACAACTAGACGTGCTCCAAGCAGCTGTGGACGTCACGCGGACACGCACGACCCGGTTGAGCGCAATTTATCTGCATAACGTAGCTCTGGCTCGCCTTAGTCACGCCTGCGGCAGTTCAGCCGAAGCGCTCAATTTCGGATCAGACTTCAAAGACGTGAAGACTCAAAATCCAAATGCCGCACATGCTGCCGATGTGGCTAAGCCTCCGGAAAAAATGAGCCAGCGATGAGAAGCAAATCTCCCGAGTCTGTAGCCGTCGCCCTGCCTGCCCGCCGAAGCCCAGGCGTAGGCCGCTGCGCGACCCGACACCAACGTCGTGGCAAACGTACGGCTCTTGCGCTTCCCGCGGGGAAGCGGCTACAGGAAACAGCGAGGATATGCGTTCTCGTTCTAATTCTGATCGCGTCATTCGTGCATCCAACCAGCGCGATCACTCTACAAGAGGTGCTTAACACTACGCTCAACAAAAATCCCGAGATCCTCCAGGCCAAAGCCGGCCTGGAGGAAGCTGCCGGGCAGCGCCTGGTGTTTCGTTCTATTGCGTGGCCCGACTTCGAAGTAGGCGTCCCCGCAGGTGTTCAGTATGGCCATCGGTCCGGCGAGAGCGGAGTAAAAGGATTCGCCGTAGGGCGCGCCAATTTGGAACAGACGTTATTCAATATGGCTGTGCCGCATTCGCTTCGGCGTGGAGACATTGAAGTGCTGATTGCCCAACAGCAACTAAATGTCGCTGTCGTACAACAATTGCACGCTGCCCGGCTCGCGTTTTATGCGGCGCTTTACAATCGATCTCTCCAGTCCATTCGAGACGAGCAGCTGCAAAAATTACAGGAAAACGTTGCTACTCAGAAAAACCGCCTTGAAGCAGGACTAGCCGATCGAAGCGCAGTGACTAGCGCAACTATCCTGGCTGACGAACTGGTTCCGCAAACCGAAGGCGCACAACGCGCCTACCAGGAAGCGCAGCTGACTTTGGCGCAAGCGATGGGAATCGATCCTGCAAGATCATCTCTGCCTGAGCCGGAAGGCGAACTGAAGTTTGTCCCAACCCAACTCGATGTTAATGCCGAAACAGCCGCAGCTCTACAGCACAGGGCTGATCTCAAACTGGCCCGCCTGTTTGTGCGCGCTGCAAACCAAGACGAACGGATTATCGCAGCCGGCTATTATCCCGCCCTCGTGGGAAGCATTCCCGCGGAATACGTGCCCGTCACGGGCATCCATCGCCAGGGCTCGACAAGTAAAACACAGGATTTCATTGGATCCGAAGTTCGTGAAAAGGCGGCATACACCTGGCGCGTCATTGATAATGGGAAGGTCGGGGGAGCGGTGCTAAAGGCGCGCGCAGTACGCGAGCAAAACGAACTGACGTGCCGGAAATTGGAAGCGAATGTGAGCCAGGAACTTCCACGGATTGCCAATAACATTCAGGCCATCGCTGCTCGCGAAAAATCACTCTCTTCCGCGACCGCCGCCGCGGAAGAGAGCGCCCAAACCGTTAAGGAGAACGTCGCCAGTGGGTTGGTATCGCCGTTTGAGTACCGCGTAACCCAAAATGGTTACTTGAGAACGAAGAGCGGACTGCTGGACGCAATTTATCAGCACAATGTGGCACTTGCAGAATGGGACCGCGCTACCGGCCGATATTTTCAATTTTTCGACCAGACCGCTGCGCCTCCGGATTCAGCGAAATAATTCACTGAAGCCCGTGTTGCCTCGTGCCAACGGTAAGGGGTCGATGTTCAATGTGTTGGGACTCCCGCAGCCGTTCAAATGCCCTTGAGAATTTCGTTAACGTCGAACGGAAATCTCTGTGGCGGTGTCTTGGCAATAATGGTCTCGAATATCTACGAACAGGCGGAAACGAGGAGCGCTGCCCGGCAGGACATTATTGCAAACAGGAGCCGTGGGCAGCACACTAGTCCTCCAAAATTGAAATTGCCGAAATCAAAGACCGTTTTGTGGATCGGCGCAGCGGCGGTCGTGGTCCTTTTCGCCGCAGCGTATTTCTTTCTGATGCCAGTTGCGGAAGTGACCAGCGTACGGCGCGGCACGGCAATCTCGGCTGTGTACGGCACGGTGCGGATCGAACCCGCATTTGTGGTGCGTGTGCGGGCGCAAAACGACGGGTTTATCCGGCTGGCCGAACCCTTCTCTGCTGGCCGCGGGGCAATCGGCAAAGATGTGCAAAGGGGCGAATTACTGGCAACGATCGCTGATGAGGAAACCTCCAGGCAACTAAAACAGGCGCGCACCGATTTGAAGGCAGCCGTTGACCGCGCGGCTGTCCCTCTGCCGTCCTCGGAGTTGCTCAAAGCAGCGGAGGACAATCTGCAACGTCTCGAAAAAGTTGTTTCGTCCGGGAACGTGCCTGCTGTCGAATATCAGAAATCCAAAAGTGAGGTAAACCGTTTACGCGGCGTGGTGGAGACGGAGCGCATCGAACGTGATCGCAACCTGAAGTCTCTTGAAGAAACTGCGAAGAAGCTGGAAGCGGAAATGAAGAATGCCGAAGTCCGTTCACCGATTGAAGGAATTCTCACCAACGTTCAGACAATCGATGGCGAACTGGTTTCGGACGGGAACGAACTTTTCACCGTCTCTTCGCGAAAGACTTACGTGCGCGGCGAAGTCAACGAGGAAGACGTCGGTGAAGTAAAACCGGGAATGAAAGCAAAAGTGCAACTGTATGCCTACCGCACACGCACGTTCACGGGCCGCGTCACCTCAATTCAGCCTGCAGCCGATCCAACCACGCAGCGTTATACCGTTGTGTTGGAGATGGAAAATCCGCCCGACAACATGATGGTTGGGATGACCGGGGAGATGAACATCATTACCGGCGTGCATGAAAATGCATTGCTCGTGCCGACGCGCGCCCTGCTTGTCGATCAAGCCCTGGTGGCCAACGGGGGAATGGTGCAGCGACGAACCGTTAACGTAGGATTTCGCACACTGGATTTTTCGGAAGCGCTCAATGGCCTGGCGGAAGGGGATCGCGTAATCGTTTCCGATCAGGACAAGTTCCATTCCGGCCAACCGGTGCGCCAGCGCATGATCAACGCGCCGCCTCCACCGAAGGCACCGTGACGCCCCCGCTTTACATTGCCCTGCGTTTCTTGACGCATCGCAAGCGTGCATTGCTTTTGAGTTTGAGCGGTGTTGTTTTCGGTGTCGCGATCTTCATTTGCACACAGGCGCAAACACAGGGCTTCTCCCGGTATTTCATCGAGTCGAACATCGGGAGCAACGGGGCGCTCGTCGTCAGGCAGCGTTTTCGGCCGCGTTACGAGCCGCTCATGGTCGCAGCAAAAAACTCCAAGGGAGCCACTAACCGCCGGGTCTATTTCGAGGGCATCACCAACCCAAACGAAATCATGCGAGTTAGCAGGCAATTCCCTGATGTCATTTCCTGTTCACCGGTTCTACGCGGAACCGTAAGCGCTCGCGCGGGCTTTGAAAACGCGACCGTCGATCTTTACGGCATCGATCCCACGCTGCATGCACAAACTACCGATATTCTGCACCAGTTGATCGACGGCAAATTTGACGATTTTCGAAACAACACGAGCGCGATCATTATCGGATCGCGCCTGGCAGAGCTCCTTCAGACCGGCGTGGGCGATACAGTGCAATTGCTCGCGCCCAACGGCGAGTATTGGCGATTCAATGTTGCGGCGATCGCACGCGCAGGCATTGGCTCGATCGATTCGACGCGAATTTACTCACATGCAAAGATTGCACAGGCCTTGCTACAGCAACCTTCTGGAGCGTCCATGATCATCTATAAGCTGCGCGACAGGAATCGTGCTCCGGTGTTGGCCAGTCGGTTTGAAACGCTGTTTCAGCACAATGCTCTAAGCTGGCAGGAACGCGAGGAGAGCACGCTTCAGCTTTTTTTAACTTTGAGAATGTCCGTCGCGATTACGGTTTCGCTCATCATTCTACTAGCCGGCTTCGGAATTTTTAATGTTCTTACGATGTCAGTCCTGGCGAAGATCAAAGAGATCGCGATCCTGCGTTCCATGGGATACCGCCGCAAAGATATCAGCGCAATCTTCCTCTGGCAGGGCGCGCTGATCGCTGCGGCTGGATCGGTGGTCGGTTGTTTGCTCGGCGCGTTAATGACTTGGGGCGTATCGCACATTCCGATTCATCTTCGCGGATTGCTCTACACAAATTATTTCCTGGTCACGTGGGATTGGCGTCATTACGCGTTCGCGACGTTGCTCGCGCTTCTCGCTGTGTTTATCGCCAGTTATGTGCCGGCACGGCGCGCAGCTGAGCTGGCACCCGTGGTCACAATTCGAGGATCGAGATGAGCGCACAACTTAGCCTGAGTTGCGACCGGATCGAACGGTACCTCGGAGAGGAGGAGGAACGCGTGCATGCGCTGCGCGGTGTGTCGCTCGAGATCGAGACTGGAAGCGTTCACGCCGTAGTCGGCCCGTCAGGCTGTGGTAAAAGTTCGTTGCTCTACATTCTCGGTTTGCTGGATACACCTGACGCCGGGCGGGTTTCTATCGAAACCGAAGCAGTTTCCCACCTGAGCGACGATGAGCTAGCGCAGAAGCGCAACAAATTCATCGGTTTCATATTTCAATTCCATTTCTTAATGGAGGACTTCACTGCGCAGGAAAACGTCATGATCCCGATGCGTAAACTTGGCGAGCTCTCCGATGCACAGATGCGCGACCGCGCTGCCGGGCTGCTTGACGGAGTAGGTTTAGGCGACAAGTTGCGACGGCCGAGCCGTCATCTTTCCGGCGGCGAACAACAACGGGTTGCTATTGCGCGTGCGCTCGCAAATGATCCGCGCGTCATCCTGGCCGATGAACCGACCGGCAATCTTGATACCGCAAACTCCGAGCGCGCGTTTGAGCTGCTGCAGAATCTTGTGCATGAACGCGGCAAGGCGTTGCTGCTTGCCACGCATAATCCGGCAATTGCCGAAGCATGCGATTGGATTCACGAAATGAGGGATGGTCTCATTATCGATAGCCAACGCGGGGCAACGCGCAGCTAAGCTGTCGCCGAAGTTGGCACATCGACAGGGTATCGTTAATCTCGGCGGGTGGAGAACATTCTCCCAATCTTAATCGCGGATGAGCCCGACGCGCTGATCGAACTGTGCGGCGTCAACTTGCTTGAACGTTCGCTGCGCATTTTACAGAGACTGGGACTTCATCGCGCGATTGTTTTTTCCAGCACCCCTAAAATCATCGGAGCGGAACTGGCAAAGCCCTCGTGGGCTCGAGCAGACATCACTGTTCAACTTGTACCACTTGACGCCCAACCAGTCACAGCTCACTGCGTTTTGGAACAAGACCCGACTGAGCGATTCCTAGTTCTCCCGGCAAATGTCTGTTGCGATGCGCGTTTGCTTGCTGCGCTGTCAAACAGGAACGTTCCGACTGTACTTGTGGATTCCCATCCGCCGCAGTTCGTCCAACAGATGGTTCAAAACCCGAGCGGGCCGGCTTTGGTGACGCGAAACTTCCTTTTGGCGTGTTCAGCCAGCGTACCGGTTTTTGAGGAGCTCAAGCAAAAGGTAAATGCACATGAAATCGACACCTTGGACGCCGGAAAAGTAGACGATTACATCATCAGCATGCGCCGGCATGTGCGGCCACTCTGTTTCACAGTGGTGCAAGCACAAGAACGTCGTATCGCCGAGCGAATCATTCTGAATGGGGCACAAAAGGGCACACTCGATTTCCCGGCTTACGTTCACGCGCCAATCGAAACCGCGATAGTCTCGCTCCTTTGCAAGACGCAAATCACGCCAAACCAGGTCACTATTGCTGGATTCATCATTGGTTGCGCTGCGACAACGGCTTTTGCCCTTGGCCGCATCGGGTTGGGAATCCTCGCTGCCGTCACATTCGGCATTGTCGATGGACTCGATGGAAAGCTCTCGCGGGTCAAAGTTGAAACAACCGAACGCGGCAAATGGGAACACCATCTCGATTATCTGATCGAGAACTCATGGTGGACGGCGATTGCGTTCTATCTCTGGCAAAACGCCCAACTTCCCAATGCGTTCTATTTCCTTGCGTTGCTCATTGGATCGCATCTGCTGGACGAATTTGTAAAACGCAAAGCGAAAATGGCCACGGGCAGATTGCTCGATGATGTTGCGCCGTTCGATCGAGGTTTCCGGCTCATTGCGGCGCGCAGAAACGTTTACGTTTGGGTAATGGCGGGCGGATTCTTGTTAGGCGCGTTCTCCCAAAGCTACGCGCTTATCTGCGGCTGGGCTGCCGTCACTGCCGCCGTTCATCTCATGCGCTCCGTTTGGATTTGTAACGTTCTCAGACGTCGAGTTGTTGATTCCCGCGCCTGACAAGGGGCGCAGCAACGAAGGCACCCGCTTTGCCCGCGCTAGAATTTCCTTGCCTAGAACACGCACTGGTTTTTCGACTAGCAATGAGGCACTCACAGCGCAGTAAACACCGCAACCTTCCTGACAGGATTTCTTTTTATAATTGGCGTAAAGGTCGTCCAACGTCACATCCATGATGTGCTTGTTCGTATGCACCATGCTGCAAATCCAGAATTTCCCCTGCGCGGAAACGAAAAATAGCTTGTAGCCTGCTGCGCACGTCCATTCCACGTGCTCCCCTCGAAGCAGGCTGCGCTGGTAATTGAGGATGGCCTCGCTGGTGTGAATTTTCTCGCCACGGCGTTTTCGTTCAATCATCGAATCGATAAACTGTTCGAGCTCCTCACGTTGTCCGCGATCAACGCGAAACCGCCGCAACGGATCTGCATGCACGAGGCGAACCTCAGTCGGAATTCCTCGAGACAAGCCAGTCTCGAGCACAGCCTGTGCTTCGGGCAGGGTGTCGGCACAAATCACGCCAGTGATGTGGAGGCTGATTTTTGAATCACGAAAATAATCGAGCTTCGGCAGGACGGTCTTGAACGACTTTTTCGTAATCGCGCTAGGCGTCATTCGATCAACGCTGATCTGCATGACCTGCAGCCCGGCATTCTCAAGTTCCGCAACCAGTTTGCGCGTTAGGAGGAATCCGTTCGTGGTAAGGCTGGTGGCAAAGCCCAGCTCGCGACAGTATCGAACGAGCTCGACAATGTCAGGGTGGGTGAGCGGCTCGCCTCCGACAAGAGCTATGCGCATGGTCCCAAGTTCCCGAATTTTCCGCACCCATTTCTTTAAGTCGTCAATGCTCGGATGCGGCCGGCTGTTGTCGTATTCAGTACAATAGGCGCAATCAAGATTGCATCGGTCCGTCACGTACAGGCTGCATTGCAGCGGCTTGCGGTCTTTGAGACGCCTCGCCGATTCCAAGATATTGTAGCCGGAGAATTCGCGGCCGACTTTGTCCAGCAGCTTCATGCGTTGAGCGATAAGAAGGAGTTTACGGGCTGTTATCCGCGACGCAATCGATTCGGGGTTTTAGTTGATTGGACAGATTCCTGCGCAAACGAGGTCAGCACGATTCCCTGTTCCTCTAAAAAAACCCGCATATCAGGTCCGGTCAGAGTCTCCAATTCCTCGGCCCAACAATAGCCCCAATGACTGTATCGCGTCTGCGTATCAGCATCATCTTCACCGGGATGGCAAATCAATTCATACAAGCCAGGAGGAATTCTCTGAGCTATCTGTTGGAGAGTAGAGCGGCTTAAACATCCACTCTCTTCAAATCCGTACAGACCATCTGGCATTTGAAGTTGAGATCCGCCGTACAAACCTCTCGCTGATAGACAGGTGATATTCAGCCCAAGGCGCTGCACCCAGCGTCCCAGTGGCGTATGCGGCGATTTTCGCCAGGGGCCAACAGGGTTGCGAATCCAAACATTTTCCACCCAGCCCGCGAGGCGCCTAACGATTTGGAAGACCGGTGGGAACATGTGGAGATGCTGGTGGCTATCAAGATGAGAAAGTGATAGTCCGGTCTTCTGAAAAAGCGCAATTTGCGCTGCAATCTCGTGCTCGACCTCGAGCCAGTTAATGCCGCCGAGAATAGCGCGTCGAATGAATTCGGCACTCGTGCGCGGAAACCGTCCCGTTTCATCGACCAGCGTCGGCAAGGCATCTGGGCCCAAGACGGCTCGCTCTTCCACCAGCGTCAGATGCAGACCAACATCCAGTTTCGGATTTTGCTGCGCCAGAGCGACGGCCTCCTCGAATGCGCTCCCCGTCACAATCAAGGAGGCACTCGTTACGATTCCGTCTTGGAAAGCCCGTACGATACCTCGGTTGACGGCCGGCGTGAGCCCGAGGTCATCCGCGTTGATAATCAGCTGTTTCAAGGCGCGAAGACCGTGCTGCCCGGATTTCGTGTCGCATCTTCATCCGAAACGCAACCAGTTCCCGAATCATCTTTAGAATCACGTCTGGAGTAGCCAGAGTGGAGGTGCCGCGATTTCTGGGGAAATAATCGACGCCAAATTGAACGATCTTAAATCCGTGCAACTTGCCTTTGATCAGCAGTTCCGCGTCGATGAACGAACCCTCCGACTCTAACGCAACTTTGTTCAAGACTTCCCGTTTGAACAATTTGAAGGAAAAATTCACGTCCTTCACCCGCAGTGGAAAAAGAAAACGAATAAGCAAATTGTATCCTGCCGAATACACGGTGCGGATAGGTCCCTCTGCAGTGCGATCAAACCGAAAGGCGGAAACGATATCGGATCGTGTAAACTCCATGATGTGGACCGCCCGGTTCAACTCCTTGAGATCAACCGGCAAATCCGAGTCACAATAGAAGACCAGCTCTTTCGTCGCGTTGCTGAAGCCGGTGCGAAGCGCCCCTCCCAATTTCAAATTCCGTTCGTGGTGGAACACCTTCACACAAGGCCGTGATCGGGCCAATTCTTCCGCGATTTCCGCTGATCGATCCGTGCTGGCATCATTGATGATGATGATCTCGTAATCAGAACCCATGTCAGTCAGAACGGCCTGCGCGAAATCCACCGCGTGCTCGATGTTCTCTTCTTCGTTGAACATCGGATAAACCACGGAAATGCTTGGTCTCCAAGTCGTCATAAACGGTATTCCGCTGCTTTGTTAACGGCGATGATAGATCGTCGCGCCATTGATAACGCATTCCGCACGATATTCGGCAAAATATGCCCGAAGCGCAGGATACCTGGTCATCGGATACCTTAGCCAGTCCGGGTCAATATGCACCGTTGACATGTCGATGATAAGTACCGGGGGATGCGCTCCCCAGTCCGCCTGAAACATCTCCCAAACTCCCGGAATCACGCTCTGTCCGCTAAGTTTTACCTCGCGCGGCCTGTCGGCATACGCGCCGACCAAATGCGTGCAACTGACAAAGCGCGTCGCCATACGACGCCCGGAGAAACTGTAAAGTTCCGGATGGCTGCCCCAGACAAAGATCCGGTCGCTCGGGGCAGTCTGCGCAACGATTCGCTGGACAAGTGGAAAAAAAAGAAACTTGGCCCTGACTACGAATGCCATAGTCAGAAAACCGATCGTGGGGATTGCGGCCGCGGTGATGATGGATATTCGCACCCATGGCCAGTGCGATAGCGGACAACGCTGCTGTTTCGCAATGAGGCGCGAGAACGCCTGGCCCGCAAGAATCGACAATGGCGGAAGCACAGGCAGATGGTAGTGGCCCGGAAATCGCCATCCAATAAAGATCGTTACATAAGCCACGCCCAACCACAGAACCAGCAACACGGGCGGCACGGGTGCGAGAGTCCTGCATCGAAATGATTTGAATACGGCAGCCACCTGCCACATACCAAAGTACCACAACAAACCCCACGACAAGATCACGGGCAGGTGGACGGTCACGATACGCCGCAGCACATATGGGAATGTTGTCTCGGAGTCGACGTAGCGAATTGCAAATGCCCACACCCATAGATAGGCGTCGTGCAGATTGCCCTGCGACTGGTAATACAACGCCAGTCCGCCGATGACGCCGACGAATCCGACCACGATTCCGCTGGCTGCGCGTACGACACTTCGAAATGACAGAGTACCGAGAATCAGCCAGGCATAGGCTAGACACGCCAGCATCGCGCCGGCGTTCACGCCGGAAGGCTGTCGAATTACGGTGGCCGCCCCGCAGAGCGCGCCACTGAGAGCCATCCAGCCCCACACCGCATGTTTTTCACCGCGTAGGAAAGCAAGGATGCTCAGCGACAGAAAGAAGGACGCGAAAAGCTCAGTGTTGGCCGCGAGCGTGTCGCGCGGCAGATACGCATGGACAAAGATTGCGTAGCCGATACCCGCCCACGCACCTGCCCATTCGTTAAATACGCTTGCACCAATCCGCCACACCACGAAGGCGGTGGCAATGACGACGACGATCGCGAGCAAATGCACGGCAAGGAGATTATTCCTTCCTGCGAACGCGAAAACGCCGGCGTAAATGTAGTATATCCCCGGCGGCTTCGTATCTACCGCGGTATGGTAGATCCTTCCACCATCCAAAATGTCGTTGGCAATTGCGCCGTAGTACCCCTCATCGGTTAGGCATATCGATGGCAAGAGCGTGGGCGAACGCAAAATCAGAACAAGCCCGATGATGACCACCTTAACCCACCGCGATTGGCGCGGTGTCATCAGTGTGCAACCTGCTCGATGGTCATTGCTAAACCTCAACTGAAAAATTCGATCCTTCCACACGATGCTCCGGCCGATCGCAAACCGCCTTGCTGCCGGCCCTCTGAGTCGCATCTACGAATGCGATTGAATGTTTCGTCGCTTGGCCACTCCACGCCGTACTGATCATGCAGTCTGCCCCGCGAACTGCGCCTCCCATTTTCGAATCCTTCCGTCAAAGCCGACGGTAAATTGTTCTGCCATCTATGACCGCCTCCATCCGATATTGACCGAGGAATGCACGAAGCACCGGGTATCGTGTCATCGGATGCGCCGCCCAGAATCGGTCCACCGTTGACATATCGATGATCAGCTTCGGAGGATGCGCTTCCCAGTCTGCCCGGAACATCTCCCACATGCCCGGCAGAAGACTCTTCCCTTTGTCTGTTTCCTCACGAGGCCGACTGGCGTAGGCGCCAACCAGATGTGAACAGCTCACGAAGCGCGTCGCCATCCGCCGGTCGGAAAAACTGTAAAGCTGCGGGGAACTTCCCCAAACAAAGATCCGATCGTTCGGCCCCGTTTCCTCGACGATTCGGTGAACAATCGGAAGAAAGTTGAGCGTCTGCTTTCGCACTACGAAGGCTCCGACCAGAAAACCTATCGCCGGCAGGGCCGCCGCACCAATAATGCCTGCTCGGATCCATTGCCAGCGCCGCTCGGGAGAACGTCGTTGTTCCGTGACAAACCGTGAGAACGCCTGGCCAGCTAGAATCGAAAGCGGCGGAAGTACTGCTAAGTGATAATGACCCGGAAATCGCCATCCAATAAAGATCGCAAGATAACTAAGGACTAACCACACAATAACCAGGACGTCCTGGTTGGCCACAGCCGTCTGGCGCCGTAACGATCTGAGTGTCGCAATCACTTGCCAAATACCAAAATACCATAGAAGGCCCCAAGAGAGCATCACAGCAAGATGAACGCTGACGAGACGTTTCAGAACATAAGGCACGGTCGTTTCAGCATCGACGTAGCGAATGGCAAACGCCCATGCCCAGAGATACGCGTCATACAGATTTCCCTGCCACTGGTAGTAACAGGCTAGGGCCGCGATCACTGCGATGAATCCAGTGATCAAACCGCTCCCTGCGGCCACAACCCGTCCGAATGATTGGCAACGGGGGATCAGCCAGAGGTAAGCGAGATACGCAAACATTGCGCCCAAGGTCACGCCCGAAGGCTGTCGAAATAAAGTCGCTACGGCGACCAGCGCGCCACTGACGAACATCCAACCCCATCTCGCTTTCCTTTGACCCTGGAAAAAGGCGAGAACACTCAGCGTGAGAAAAAGATTTGCGAAGATCTCGGTGTTCGCGGGCAGTGTATCACCCGGTCGATAGGCATGCATGAATACGGCATAGCCAATGCCACTCCACGCACCCGCCCAATCGTTCCCGACTCGCGTGCCAATCCGGCGTACGAGCAAGGCGCTGGCCGCAACCACAAAGATTGTGAGGATATGAACGGCGAGGAGATTATTCTTCCCAGCCAGTTTGAAAACGGCGACGTACACGTAGTAGATGCCTGGTGGCTTCGTATCCACCGACGTCAGATAGAATGTCCCTCCGTCCAGCGTATCGTTCGCGATGATTCCGTAGTAGCCCTCATCGCTGTTGTACAGTGACGGCAGCAGGGTGGGCAAACGCAGGATGACGACAAGCGCGATGATGATCACATTGATCCAGCGGCTTTGAGATCGAGTCATAGGTTACGGCGCTGGTTAATGCCCACCGCGTTCTTCTCGAAAAATTCGATTGTCGTCCGCAATCCTCCGGACAGATCGCAACGTGCCCTGAACCCAGCCTTTTGAGTCTTATCCATGCCTGCCACTGAATGTTTGACGTCCGCCGGTCGCTCTTCGCCGTACTTAATCATCGACCTGGATTTCGTCAGCTTGCGAATGGTGAGCGCCAGATCGGCTATCGTGATCTGTTTCCCGCACGCGACGTTGAAGATCCCGGTTGCTTTTGATTCTAGTGCGAAGAACGCATTGGCCGCGACTACATCCTTTACATAAATGAAGTCTCGGGTCTGCCGGCCGTCTCCGAAAATCGTAATCGGCTCGTTCCTCAATGCTTTCTCAATAAAGGCCGGAACAGCCGCAGCGTATTCAGTTGCAGGATTTTGGTACGGACCAAACACGTTAAAATATCGAAGAGACACAATCGCGAGTCGCCCTTCATCCGTGAAAGAGCGGCAATGCCGTTCCGCTTCATACTTGCCGGTGGCATAGGGAGTTTTCGGCTCGGCCGGCATGCTTTCAATTTGTGGGATCGCTGGATTGTCGCCGTAAATCGCAGCGGAGCTGCTGAAGACCAGCTTTTTCACTCCCGCCCGTGCCGCTTCCTCCAAAACGCTCGCTGTCCCCCCAACATTGATCTCGGCGCATTCATTGGGTTTCTGCACAGATTCCTGCACACTCACCATAGCGGCGAGGTGAAAAACAAAATCGATACCTTTCATAGCTTCTCTGACGAGATCGCGATCGAGAATTGAGCCGATGACAAGGTCACATTTCAAACCGGACAGATTGCTCTTCAGGCCGGAGCGCAGGTTATCCAGCACCCGAACTTCAGCTCGATCCTGGAAGTATTCGGTGATATGCCGGCCGATGAAACCGGCGCCTCCCGTAACTAAGACTCGCATACTGCAACGCGGCAAAGCGGACGTACCAATCCAGCGAGCGATGTGCTGTAAGGTTGCATAAGTGGGTGCAATCCAGTCCTCGTCCTCTTGTTAAGACGTGAACCTTTGCGAAAAAGTTTTGGCGGTCTGCGCAGTCGATTGTAGCGTCAGAGCCTTATAAGCGCGAATGCGAGTTTAGCCGGCCGTTCCATCGGCGACACGCAAACCGGCGAATCATTGCAGTCCTTTCATGCCTCGTAACCTTGAAATTTCCCAAGTCAGGGATCGGGTTGGTGAAAAACCAGTAAACGCGGTGGAAGCCGCACTTGAACTGGAACCGCCCGTAGCAGACGCGCCAGCCCGGGTTGACAAGACCGGAGTAGAACTGAAGCGCGGCGCGTTTCTGAACACCATCGCGATGCTCGCGTCGAATTTCCGCGGCATCTTCACATTTCTCATTGCCCGCTTACTGGGACCCGCAGCGCTCGGCATATTCTCTGTCGCGTGGTCCACGACGGATATCATCAGTAAGATCGGCGTCCTCGGCCTTGATAATGCGATCATTACGTTCATCGCACGCTCCGAAGCCATTGAAGACCGTGCGCGAAGTCGGTCTCTTTTTCACGTCGCTGTGGTGCTTGGAGTCATTCAGTCGGTGATAACGGCTGTTGTCGTGATTATAGCACTTCGTTTTTTTAATGACCGGCTTCATGTGCAGCCACAGATGGTTTCCGCGCTCACGCTGGTGCTTTGCGCCATGCCAGGTCTGGCTCTTTACCGCATCTCAACCGCTGTGTCGCGTGGAATGAAAGTGATGCAGCATGACATTTACTCTCGCGGACTCGTCGAGCCGATTGCAACAACATTGGCGTTTTTGCTGGCCATCGTTGTCGGCTTCAATATGTCCTCGCCGGAAGTAGCTGCGATCTTCGGAACAGCAATCTCCGGAATCACGGCACTTGCGCTGGCGTCATCATTATTTCGCCATGATTCGGCGCACGGGATTGTTGTCTCACGTGTTGCTGAAGCAAAGTCTCTGATCGCGTATGCGGCGCCCATCAGTATTTATCAGCTGATTAACGCGTTTATCGCCCGGCTGGATCTAATCCTGCTTGGTTATTTTGTTGGCCGGGCCCCGGGTGTCACGCTGGCGACTGTGGGTGTTTACAGTGCGGTGATCGGTACCGCGAACGGCTTGAGAAAAGTGAACCAGGCCTTTAACCCGATCTTCGCACCGGTGGTGGCCGGTATGACCGCCACGGGGGACCACCAGATAGCGTCTGCTACTTACGCGCGGCTCGCTCAATGGATGCTCTGGATTTTGTTGCCATGCGTCGCCGTCCTGTCGCTCGCGGGCAGCACGATTTTGCTGATTTACGGTCCGGCATTTTGGCAAGGCGGCCTATGGTTGGGCATCGTTGCTCTGGCTAGTGCTACTAACGCCTTTGTCTCGTTGGGCGAGACGGTCATCATGGTGCAACGCCCGCATTTGAATCTTTTGCATTCGGTAATCACATGCGTCGTCGCGTTTGCCGGGCTTCTCTGGTTAATTCCGCGCTTTGGAGCGTTGGGCGCGGCAATCGGTATTCTTCTGCCGTACGTCGTCCAGGGTACTTTGCGTTATGTCACTCTGCGCTGGGTATTTCACTGGAAAGATTCCTGGAGCGACATCAGCCACCCGCTGATCGCAGCTGGAATTGCAATTGTTCCCGCTCTGATCTGCCGCGCATTTCTAAGTGGAATTGTCGGACAAGTCACCAGCGCTGCAGTCTTTCTGGCGGTCTTCGGCGCACAATGGTGGCACCACCACCTGCATCGCAAAGACAAGCAGCGCTAGTGCGAAGCAAACACGTCCCAGCTGTCGCGGAAGAACGCGATCGTCTCGTTATTGTTATGTTGTCGCCCGTTGGGAACGTCGTGCAGGGTTAAAGTTCGCCGCTGTCGCCAAACGCTCCGCATCATCGTCGATGTAGGCACCGCATACCTCTTCACGTTGCGGCGTGCGAGCGATCCGCTGATCCAGATATCATCCATATAAAATGCTGCCTGTGGCGCCTTGGAATAATCCCACAGCGATTCGTCAAAGAACCTTGGCTGGATCAAATAACTCCCGCAGCCCGTGATCACTGCGACAGCACGCGGTTCGCGAAGCTCGTTGCCTTTGATCATCGTGGCATTGCGCCAATCAAAACTTCGCGGCATTGCTGCGCCGCGGAAACAAAGTGTCGCCCCGGTCAGCTGCGCGCTGTAATGCAAATACGTTGCAAGTGCATCACGCGGATAGACGCGATCGTCGTCTACTACCATGATTAATGCATCTCCCCGACAAGCTGCCAGCTCTTCTCGAACGATGGGGATAAACTTTGTGGCTGGGCCCCAGTCTTTCTCAGAACGCAAAATGCGCAGGCGCGGCAAATGCAAAACATATTCCGGCACCACATAAGGGCGTTGCTCACGAATCGAAAATTCTGGAATCGCCAGAATGATCTCATCCGGCGGACGCGTTTGCTTCAGAAGGGAACGAATCGTCGCCCTTAAGTTATTTATCCTGGAGGGCACAGTCGATAGTGACGCGATTACCCGCCGATCACCGAACGAAGGGTCGTTAGCTAACGTTTCACGGATAAAACGGACTTGCTGACGACGTTTTCTCTGGGCCGGGAGTAAGCGCATTAGGCCTAATGGCATTAAATAATAAAGGCTGCTTAAATTACCGGGAACATGACGATAAAGTCGACATCGTATGATCAGCGAAATTTCCAAAAAAAGAGATAACTACACTTAGTCGTAGGCTCTCTTGCAGCAGTCTGATATCAAAATACGAATCAACGACTAAAAGAATGGGCTGTCACATGACCCCAATCACCAGAATTAGTTTTATCGAGCTCGCCGAATTCAGACGCTCAATGTTGATCTACTCACAAGACCGCCGTGTCAGACTGTATCTTCGGGAACGGCGGCCATGCGCATGAAGAACATTCTTGTCACTGGAGCGAGCTCCGGAATTGGCGGTGCGATTGCAAAATCGCTGGTTGAGCACGGACATGAGGTCTGGGGCACATCGCGCAGTCTGGAGCGCATCCCCAAAATGCCGCGATTGCATCCGATTCGGCTCGACCTGGCCGAGCGGCCCTTGATTGAAGAAGCGTTTGCTTACACGCTCGCGGAAGCTGGCCACCTCGACGTTTTGATTAATAACGCCGGCGCCGGTCATTTCGGCCCAGCCGAACTTCTGCCGTTGGAAACGATTACGAGCCAGTTTCAAATTCTCGTGTTCGGCCAAATCCAACTGATGCAGCTGGCCTTGCAGCACATGCGTACACGCGGTGAGGGTTTGATCATTAACGTCACCTCGCTAGCTTCCCGACTTCCAGTGCCATTTATGGCGGCTTACAACGCCGCCAAAGCAGCGCTGGCAAGTTACACCATGTCGATCCAGCTTGAGTTTGCTCATTCCCGCGTTCGCATCGTCGATCTTCAACCCGGCGACATTCGCACCGAATTCAATGAAAGCGTGATTGTGAGCGGCAATAGCGAGGCCTACGACCCGAAAATCGGCAAAACCTGGAAAGTAGTCGAACGGAACATGAAAGATGCGCCAGGACCGGATTTGGTTGCGCGGCAGGTTTTAAGATTGATTCAAATGACCGAGCCGCCGCCGCGACTTACTGTTGGAAATATTTTCGAATCCAAAATAGCGCCCCTGATTTTCAGGTTTCTCCCCCAGCGCGTTCGAGTTTGGGGACTGAAAAGGTATTACGGCGTATGAGTGCTATTTCTGAAGCTGTCATTTTAATTGCCGGCCAGGGCTCGCGGCTTCGTGGAACGGATAAAAATTGCCTCAAGCCGTTCGTGCCGGTGCTTGGTCGACCATTGTTATCCTACACTCTGGAAGCCGTAGGTTCTGCCGGTATTAGCACCGCATATTTGGTAGTCGGGTACGAAAGCGAACGCGTAATTGCAAAGGCGAAGCAGTTAATCCCGCCCCACATCAACGCCTCGTTCATCCTGAACAGCGATTGGCAAAAACAAAACGGCATCTCGCTGCTAGCAGCAGCAGGTCACGTCAGCGCACCGTTTCTCCTAACGATGGGCGATCATGTTTTCGACGACACGGTCGTTGATTGCTTGCTCGATAACTTTGATCCCGATCTGCTCAACATCGCCATCGATCGGAAGCTCGATTCGATTGTCGATTTGGATGACGCAATGAAAGTTCAAACGACCGGAGATACCGTGACTGCCATTGGTAAAAATTTGCGGAGCTACGACGCCATCGATACCGGCTTGTTTGTTTGCCCTGCGGAGATCTTTGCTTACCTGGAGCAGGCGAAGGCCATCAACGGCGGGAATGATTGTAGCCTCGCTAACGGGATAGAATTAATGGCCGTCGACGGCAAAGTACGCGGCATTGATATTGGCTCCGCACGATGGCACGACATCGATACTCCGCGGGTTCTGGAACACGCCGAGCAGGACACAAGCTGGCGTGTAGTGCGTTCGCTCAACTAAGGTCCGATGTCATTTCGGGCTCAGAGCCGAATTCGCTACCGCCGCTCGGAGCGATCGCATCGCCACGGCCTGTAGCCCTTGCGGTGGCAATCGCGCTGATTACCAGGCTCGCTCCGGCAGCAATCGTCCAAAGGTGCAAAATCCATGTGGCCAAATTCAGCAGTGCCAGTACGAGAAAGAAGAAAATCGCGACATCGCGTTTAGTCAGCTGAAACAACCACCACACAAATCGTTCACCCAAATCGAGCAGACCGGAATGGCCAATCATTCCGTGATGCCTCGCGTAAAAGGATTCGTGAAAGTCTTCCGGAGCCACTCGTTTTGCGCCGGTGCCCCATCGTAAAAGGAATTCGTTAGCGGAGATCAGCACCGCGCAAATGACCCCTTCTTTGAAATGATTGAGGCCGCTCCCAAGCGCCAGGACGAAGATCAGGCTTCCAAGGAAATCGCAGAGATTATCCAAACGTTGGCCGAATTTGGATTCCAAATTCCTCGCGCGCGCAATCTCGCCGTCGCATCCATCGAGAATACTGAATACCTGAAATATCACCGCGCCCAAGAGAACGCTGAGATAATCCCCCCGGACCAGAAATACAGCAGCTATGATGGGCAAAACAAAAATGGATGCCGTGAACGCGCTCGGATGAATGGGAAACTTCACGAGCAGTCGTGTTAGGCGACTCGAAAGCGGCCGATTTAAAAATCGTGAAACAAAACCATCCTGTGGCTTACTCATCAGCTGTTTGATCCTGGTGAAAACTAGGTGTTGGCCTAACGGCGTAACTTCGTCGGGCGTGCTTGGCAAGTCAAAACGCTCTGGTGTAGATCCGATACGTCTTGTAACGCTCCGCGCCGATCGCTTCGAGAAAACGGTTGATCATGTAATTGTCTTCGAGAGTCATGCTGAGTTCGCCGGTGATCCCCCGTTTGATCATCGTTTCCTCCATGACGTGCAGCACGAGCATCTCAGCAATCCCCGCGCGGCGATATTTCGCAACTACGCCAAGAGCTATTAGCCGACCTTTTTGGACACGATTTTTGTAATAAAGCAGTTTCATCAGGCCGATCGGTAGACCAAAGCGAGTGAGACGCCC
>JBLMXH010000276.1:0-5127 GCA_050257685.1 Nitrospirota bacterium | reverse complement strand
GGGCAATGCTTGCCGCGGTCATTCTCGTGTTGCTGATCGCCTGTGTGAACGTGATGAACATGCAGTTTGGGCGTGCTGCGTTGCGGGCAAAGGAACTGGCGATTCGCGGCGCACTCGGCGCGACGCAGTGGAGACTCGTGCGACAAATGCTGACCGAGAGTCTGGTAGTCGCGGGGTTCGGGGCCATCGTGGGCGTCATCATCGCCTATTGGGCCATCGACTTTTTCGTTCGGTCGATTACGGCGCTGCCGTTTCCGGCGCCTTATTATTGGAAATTCACGATCGATGGATCGGTGCTCGTTTTCACCGTTGCGATCACTCTGCTGGCCACGATCGCCTCCGGTCTCATCCCGGCATTCCTGAGCGCCAGAGGCAACGCAGCGGAGATCATGAAAGAAGGTGGCCGCGGCAACAGCAGTCGCATGGCCAACATCATCACCCGTCTGCTCGTGGTCGGGCAAATCGCGCTGACTGCAGCGCTGTTGATTGCCGCGACGCTCGAAATCAAATCGATCCGAAATCAGATGAAGCTGGACTACGGGTACGACGAAAATGCCATTTACGCTGCGCGAATGGCTTTGATGGATGGCGCGTATCCGAGTGACGACTCACGGCGCGAATTTTTTCAGCGTGCCGTGCGCGCTCTACGGGCCAATTCCCAGTTCGAGTCGGCCGCGATGAGCAGTCGCTTCCGCATGACGTTCGATGCCCAGGGCCAGTACGAAGTTGACGGTCAAAATTATCTTACCGATCGCGATCGGCCGCGCGGAAATTTCGAATCGGTGTCGGACAATTATTTCACGACGCTTGGTTTGAAAATTCTCGAAGGCCGTGATTTCACCGTCGACGACGTCGATTCGAAGCAACCGGTGGCAATTGTGAATGCGAGTTTTGCCCGAAAATATTGGGGAAACCAAAGCGCAATTGGTCACCAGATCCGGATCTTCAATCCCGGTCAGCCGCAACCGTGGCGAACCATTGTGGGCGTGGTGCCGGACACGTTGATGCAAGGTCCGTTCGATCAGCAGACCCAGGGCGTGGGATTTTACATGCCACTGCTGGGCGCATCTCCGGCTCCTCAATTTTGTACGATCCTTGTTCGTCCGCGCGCAGGTCAACGGGCTGACACACTTGGTCCAGCTCTGGGCAAAGCGGTTGCCGAGCTCGATTCGAACCTACCGACTTATTTTGCTGGAACGCCGGGACGATTTCACAACGAAATTCTCTCGGGTAATCGCATCATTGCGACGTTATTCACGATTTTCGGAATCGTCGCGTTCATTCTTTCCGCGGTTGGACTTTACGGTGTGATGAGTTTTTCGGTAAACCAGCGCACGCAGGAATTTGGGATTCGGATGGCGCTTGGAGCAGATGCCCGGCGGATCTTCCGAATGGTGATGACGCAGGGCGCCTGGCAGCTCGCGATCGGTCTTGTACTTGGCGGCGGCGGCATTGCGCTATTGCTCGGAGTTATTGAGGCTGCGGCTTTGAAAAACATTTTGTTCAAGGTGAACGCGCTCGACCCGACGATTTATTTCGCAGTGGCGGGATTACTCGCGCTCGTTGCAGCTCTTTCTTGTTTCGTTCCCGCCCGGCGTGCTACACGCGTCGACCCTGTAACGGCGCTTCGTTATGAATAGTCCGCGGAGACAAATCAGATGCTAGACGATCTTCGTTACGCGGTTCGACAGCTGGTAAAGAATCCAAGCTTTACAGTCATTGCGGTATTCGCGCTCGCGCTCGGGATTGGCGCAAACACTGCGATTTTCAGCGTGGTAAACGCAGTCTTGTTGCGACCATTGCCGTATCCGGGTGCCGACAAACTGATCGTCCTCCGCGAACGCTCAAACATCTTTGAACGTGGTGCAGTCGGGTACATGAACTGGCTCGATTGGCACGCCGGCCAGCGAAGCTTTACCGATCTCGCGCTCGTCAGGCGCGAAGCGGTTAATTTTTCGCTCGGCGCGGGTGCCGGTTCTCCAGAGCGTGTCCGCGGTCTGCGCGCCAGCTCGGGATTTCTTTCCGTGCTTGGATTAAAGCCCAAGATTGGGCGCGATTTGAGCTTCGCGGATGACACAGCCGGCGCGGCAAACGTAGCACTCATCAGCGAGAACTTGTGGCGCCATGATTTCGCTGGTTCGCCATCGGTACTTGGCCGGCGTGCGCTAATCGACGGACTGGAGCGCGAGATCATTGGCGTGTTCCCAGCTGAACTTCAATTTGGTCGCAATCCCGACGTGCTGCTTCCACTTAGCGAGATTGCGAATGAACCGTGGATGCGCAGTCGCGATAGTCACCAGGGTTTTTGGGGTCTCGGCCGGCTGAAATCGGGTGTGACGATGTCGCAGGCGATGAGCGACCTGAATGCGATCGCGATCGACTTGGAGAAAAAATATCCGCAAACCAACGCGGGGCGCCGAGTTTCGATGCGACCGCTCTTTGAAACAACAGTCGGCGACTATCGCGCCAGCTTGAACCTGTTGCTTGCCGCAGTGGCATGCGTGCTATTGATCGCGTGTGCCAACGTCGCAAACCTGCAATTCGCGCGCGCCCTCGCGCGCGCCAGGGAAATCGCCGTCCGCGCAGCTCTTGGCGCCAGTCGTTGGACACTCGCCAGGCAGCTGCTTATCGAAAGCACATTGGTCGCGGTAATCGGCGCCGCGGCTGGGATTTTGCTGACGCTCTGGAGTATGGACGCGATTCTGGCGCTCACGCCGTCGAGGCTGCCCAGGTTCCATGAGGCGACGATCGACACGCATGTGCTCGCTTTCACGGTGTTCGCCGGTTTGTTGGCTGGCATTCTGGTCGGTGTCTGGCCGGCTTGGCGAATTTCAAAGACCGAATCCATTTCGCTTGCGCTGCATGAGACAAGTGGTCATGGCGCGAGCGACAGCGCGAGGAGACACCGGATGCGCTCAGGCCTTGTCATTACGCAGGTCGCGCTGGCGATCGTCCTGCTCGCCGGCGCAGGATTGACACTGAAGAGCTTTTGGCACGCGCAAGATGCACCGCTCGGTTTCGATCCGCACGACATCGTCAACTTCGAAATTTCATTGCCCGACGCGAAGTATAAAACAAACGAGCAGAAGGACGCGTTCTGGATCCAACTGTTGCAACGCGTACAAAATATTCCCGGTGTCGAGTCGGTGGCGATAAGCTCAAATAGCCCGTTCGACGACACGGAAAATGACAATTATTTTCATGTAACGGGCACTCCGCCGATTCCGGCCGACCAAAGACCGACAGCGGAAACCAGTGTGGTTTCGCCCGATTACTTCCGCCTGATGCGGATGCCGATTCTTCGCGGTCGCGGATTTGGGCCGGAAGATGTGCCGGGCGAAAAAGGCCATTCGCGCTCAATCATCATCGATGAATCGTTCGCGCAGAAGTACTTTGCCGGGAAAGATCCCATTGGTCAGCACATCGACGACAACGACACATTGGACAAGCACGCGCCGCCGATGACGATCATTGGCATCGTGCCGCGAACTCGGAACGAAGCTCCGGGGGAATACAACGTGGAATCGCTCCATCTGGTGCAGGAGTATTTGTTGGCTTCCCAGGACCCGCAGAGTGAAAGCAATCTGCACGTTCGCACGAGTCTGCGTGACATTGGCGCGCTTGTGGCCGCCGTGAAGCACGAGGTGCGCGCGCTCGACCCGGATCAACCGATCGGCCAGATCACGAGCATGGATGAAGCCGTTGCTTCAAGCCTGGCGACTCGCCGCTTAACAATGGTTTTGTTAGGCGTCTTTGCAGTGCTCGCGCTCGTGCTCGCGAGCGTCGGTCTTTATGGTGTAATGGCGCTCACGGTTACCCAACGCACGCGCGAGCTCGGGATTCGCATGGCGCTCGGCGCGGAGCGCACAAACATTTTCAAGCTCGTGCTCGGCCAGGGTATGTCATTGATGGCAATTGGCGTCGGAATCGGACTCATCGGTGCAGTTGCTGCGGGGCGCGCTTTGATGTCGTTGCTTTACAACGTCGGCGGTTTCGATGCCGGCGCGGTGTTGACCGCCGTGCTTTCGCTTTTGATCGTTGCGCTAATCGCCTGCTGCATGCCTGCCCGCCGCGCCACGCGTGTGGATCCAATCGTGGCGTTAAGAACTGAATAATCTCTTATGCAAGAGGTTCGCTATGCCTTGCGCGTTTTGGCCAAGCAGCCGCTTTTCACCGCGATCGTCATCTTAACATTTGCGCTCGGCATCGGCGCGAATACGGCCGTCTTCAGCGTGCTCAATGCAGTATTGCTCCAGCCGCTTCCATTCAAAGAACCGCAAAATCTCGTCGCGCTGGGCGAATATGACACTCGCGAGAGTACCGATCCCGGAACACAGATTTACTCCATTTCATATCTGGATTACGTCGATTGGCGCGATCAAAACAAAGTTTTCGAGCGCGTCGCGGTTTATACAAATCAAAGCGTCAGCATCCTGACCGACGGTAACGAAGCCACGCACATCCAGGGCGAATCGGTCTCGGCGGATTTGTTTTCACTGCTCGGAATCCAACCGTTCCTCGGGCGCGCCTTTTCGCCTAACGAAGATCAACCCGGAAATCGCGTCGTTATCTTGAGCCACGGTTTGTGGCAACGCCGATTCGGAGCCGATCGCGGCGTGATTGGCAAGAGTATCACCCTCGATGGTCAACAATTCCAGATTATTGGCGTCATGCCGCCGCGATTCACGTTCCCGATCGGATCAAACCCGCCGGAGCTTTGGATATCGATCTCCAGCCTGCGCGAATCGAAAGATGCTGGCCCTCCAATGACGGAGCAACGCGACAATGATTTTTTCCGGTGCATCGCGCGATTGAAACCGGGCGTATCGATTCAACAGGCCCAGGCAAACATAGAGACCATCACAGCGGAATGGCGTCACCAATATCCGGAAACCAACCTGTATACCGGCGCGAAAGTTATTCCGGAAATCAGCGCGATGATCGGCAGCACACGATCAGCCTTGCTCATGTTATCCGCGATGGCCGGCTGCGTTTTACTCGTCGCTTGCGCGAATGTAGCCAACTTGTTGCTGGCGCGCTCACTTTGGCGTAATCGCGAGATCAGCATTCGTGCCGCACTCGGTGCGGGCCGATGGCAAATTATCAAGCAATTGCTGGCCGAGAGCA
>JBLMXH010000275.1:0-17641 GCA_050257685.1 Nitrospirota bacterium | reverse complement strand
CTCCATTCTTCACCAATTACCGGCCACAGTTTTATTTCCGAACGACAGATGTAACTGGCACCGTCAAACTCCCCGAGGGCGTGGAAATGGTCATGCCCGGCGACAACATCTCGATCGAGGTCGAGCTGATCACGCCGATCGCCATGGAAAAGACCATTCGGTTCGCAATTCGCGAAGGCGGCAAAACCGTCGGCGCGGGTCGCGTGAGCGATATTCTGGATTAACAATATTCCTCTACCTCTTCCTCTGCGTCTGATAACGTTGAGGCCAAGCCGAGGGAGAGGAAAATTAAGCGGGAGAGGAAGAATTAAATACGCCAGTAGCTCAATTGGTAGAGTAGCGGTCTCCAAAACCGTCGGTTGGGGGTTCGAGTCCCTCCTGGCGTGTGGCTTAACGAATCACGTGGCGAACCAATGATGACCAAAGTCAGAAACTTCTTCACCGAGGTGAAAGTCGAGCTGCAGAAATGCTCGTGGCCATGGGATCCGAAAGAGAAAGGATTCCGCCGCTACAAGGAATTGGTGGACTCGACCATCGTGGTTGTGATCGCGATGCTGTTACTCGGTGGTTACGTGGCGTTGTTTGATTTTATTTTGGTGAACGTTGTGCACTTCTTCACTCGATTGCACTGAGTTATGGGACAAACACTCGCAGGAGAAATGGCAGGAACGGACCGCTTCGGCACGCAATGCCATTGCGTCCTGCGAAATTGAAGTATGGGACAAGCGCTCGCAGCGAAAGATCAGTGGTACGTAGTGCATGTGCTTTCCGGTCAGGAAAACAAAGTGCGCGAGAACATTCTCAAACGGGTCAAAACTGAAGAAATGGGCGACCTGGTTTACGAAGTACTCCTCCCGACCGAGCGCGTCTCCGAAATCAAAAAAGGCAAAAAGACCGAAACGACTCGCAAATTCTTCCCCGGGTATTTGATCGTTAACATGAATCTGCTCGACGAGAACAATCAGCTGGTCGGGCGCACCTGGTACTTCATACGCAATACACCGGGAGTAATCGGATTTGCCGGGACCAAGGACAAGCCCATCCCGATGCGGCAATCGGAAGTGGAAAGCATGCTCGCGCAGATGAAGGAGCGCGAGGAGAAGGTAAAGCCAAAAGTCAGCTTCGAAGTTGGTGAAACCGTAAAGGTCGCCGACGGTCCGTTCCAAAATCAGACCGGTGTGGTTGAAGAGATCGATCCCGAGCGGGGCAAGTTGCGTGTTTCAGTTACCATTTTCGGTCGCGCTACACCGGTGGAACTGGAATATTGGCAGGTCGAGCGCGGGTAATCTTCCGATTCAACGATTCTACGATTTAACGATTTAACGAATCATCATGGCCAAAGAAGTAATCGCACACATCAAACTCCAAATTCCGGCAGGACAAGCTAATCCCGCGCCTCCAGTAGGTACGGCGCTGGGTCCGCGCGGTGTCAATATCATGGCATTCTGCAAGGAGTTTAACGCCACCACGCAGAAACAAGCCGGCGACATTCTCCCGGTCGTCATCACTGTCTATAAGGACAAGTCGTTCACGTTCATCACAAAAAGTCCGCCAGCCGCAGTTCTGCTCAAAAAAGCCGCCAACATCGCGGCCGGTTCGAAAGAGCCTAACAAAACCAAGGTCGGCAAAGTTACTCGCAAACAAGTGATGGATATCGTCAACACCAAGCGCAAAGACCTGAACGCGCGCGACGATGAAGCCGGTTTTCGCATTATCGCCGGCACTGCCCGGCAAATGGGACTCGAAGTCGTCGAGTAACGCGAATCACGCGATTTCCTGGATTGGGGAGCGCACGCGCCTCGCGTGCACATTTCGGCGCCCTCGCCGAAAGCAAACCTCTAGCAACACGCACTCCTTTCGGTCTATTTCTGGCCGAGAAATTCCCATTCCTGCAGCGCGATCGGCACGTTGCCGTTTTTCCAAACGAAATCGTGGAATGCGCGCAGATTGAATTTGTCGCCCTGCTGCATGCGGGCATCGGCCAGAAATTTCAGGATTTGTAATTTCCCGATTTGATAGGTCATCGCTCCGCCGGGGCTGGTGGAGAAAGCGATCGCTTCCTGGCGCGCCGTTTGTTCGTCCATCGGAACTTTCTGCTGCAGATATTTCGCAGCTTGTTCTAGTGTGAATTCGCCGAGGGCGAGTTTTACATCCACTTCGACGCGAAGCGCGCGAAGTCGCATAAAATTGTAAATGATCTCCCGCGTGTGGGGGCTGTCATCGAACAACCCGGCTTGCAACATCATTTCCTCGGCGTAAAAGCCGATGCCTTCATTGGCACCGGAATCGTAATAGTGACGCCGGATCGGGTCGTCGTTTTTCCACGAGAGACAAAGCTGAAAATAATGCCCCGGAATTCCTTCATGCACGGTGATAGGCCGTGGATCCATCGCTGTTGCGTGCCAGAAGTAGCCCAGCTTTTCCGACGGCTGGGGCACATAACGGGAACAATTCTCATTTAATCGTGACGGCGACGTGAAATCATCGTGTTCGGTAAACCCGAGCGCGCGTAAATATTCGGGTGTCGGGCGGAGCGTGTAATGCTGGACCCATTTCGGCACGGTAAGAATGCCGCGGTCCTCGAGAAACTTTCGGATTTGAAGTTCGTTTTCAGCTGCCTCTTTGATCCAGCTGTAGATGTCCGTCGCGATTTTAAGCGGCGGCACATCTTTGTTGCGGTTCTTTTCATATGTTTCAAATGCGACTGCGCGGTTCCATTCCTGGCGTCCCATCGCCAGCAGTTCTTCGGGTGTGAACGGCATCAGCGCGACGTTCCGTACTAGCCAGACATTCGCGTCGCGTCCGAGTGCCGTTTGTTGCGGAAGTGTAGGCAGCTTGTCCTTGAGCTGGTGCTGAAATTTTTCGAGTGCATCTGCGGCACGATCAGTCGCTGTATTTAGCTCTTCTCGTTTGAGAGTGGTCGATCCAACAAGCGCATCCGCCATCGTACGCAGGTGAGCGCGAATGCCGTCGAGGTTCTGAATCGCAACCGTTGCGAACGGAGCCGGCGGATTATCAAGGTTTCCCGAGCCTTGCTGCAGTATTGATGGGATGTTTTCGATGCGCGTGAGAATTTCTCGGCTGCGCGCTTCGTCGTACGGTGCGGGGACGGTGAGCGCTTCCGCCAGCGCAGTGAGCGTTTGGTCGATGTAAAAATTCGGGTCCCGTTTCCAGCGCGGATTAATTTCGAGTTCCCAGCGGACGCGCGACAATGCTGATCCAATCAACTTGTAGTCGACCTGCTCCGGGATCGGCCATTGTGCGGGACTTAATTTTTTCCAGCGCGATTCAAATGCTTCTAAATTTTTTTTGCGCTGGTCAATGCTGGCGTGCGACCAATCACGCATTCCGCCGGGCCGCTCCATCCGGTTGACGTCATCAGGTGAGAATGGCGCGTATTTTGTCCGCCACGCCCAAAAATCACCGGCTAATTTTTCCAGCGAATTGGGTTGCGTTTGGGCGGCTGGCAACAAAAGAACCCCACCGAAGAGCAGGATGATAACTGTGCGAAGATTCCGAGAGCTCACGACATATAAAGCGTTGTCATGTTGAGCGAAGCGAAACATCTCGGTTTTTTTGGTAGTTGGACACTGCCAATTTGATCCGAGATTCTTCTCTTCGCTCAGAATGACAGAATATTTCTTTTCACTCGGATCCTCGCCGCAATGTGATCACCGCAGGCGTAAGTCCGGGCCGGTACATGGACATGCCGTAGCAAAGCGCCGCTGATTTGTCCCGTGCATAACGAATGTGGTTCAGCTTCTCATCCCAGCGCTCAATGTAGGAACAGTTCGCGGTCTTTTTGCTCGCGGGAATCGGAACATACCGATTCTCCGTAAACGTGAGAAAGGCGGGTTCGCCGGGAAGCGGAATTGGCGTCGCCCAGTTCGGTGACAACCTAACGAGTCGAGGGCCCGTCAAATCAAGCGCGAACACCGTATCGCCATCCGTGCTGTTCAGGTGCAAATCGAAAAATGCGAGCCGCAGTGGGCCATCGAAAAGGAAATATCGGTTCTGATCCTGGCTATCGTGAAGCAGCTCAAATGCACCGTAAAATCCGGGAATCTTGGAGAACTCAGTTTCGGTACCGATTTTTATATCCCGCAGCACAAAATGTTTTCCGTGGCCCGGGCCGTTGATCTGGTCGTCCTCATCACTGGGATCTACCCGCAGAATCAATTCGAACGAGCCATCAGGCGATTTGTAAGTGGGTACTGGCGTTGTGCTCGCTGACGCCGACTCAGCGGGTGAACTTGTCGCATCTGCCGATGCGGCGTTTTGCGGTTCGACGTTCGTGAAATAGGGAGAACTTTTTGCCTGGGCGTACCAATCCGGTGTTGCGTCGAGCTTCTTCAAGTCTGTGCCACGTGGACTAACACTCCAGAATTCACGCACGTTGTTGGGCTTTTCGCGGGTGAAAACGATCGTCTCGCCACCCGGAGAGAATATTGGAGCCGAGTCCTGCCCCGAATCGTCCTTCGTTAACTGGCGCAGAAGTTTTCCATCTTCGCGATACAAATAAAGATGCGAATGGCTCGTTCCTTGTGCTTGCAGGTAACGAATCGCGATTACGATTTCCGAATCGCCCCGCGCAATCGTCACAAGAAAACAAGATATTGCGCCGACCAGGAAAACTCGAAGTGAGGAACGCATCAGCGCAGCGGAAGTTGAATTGCACTTGAATGTTGAGCGTCATGATATACCTGCACGTTGCAAGTGTGCGCGTCCTTCGCCGTTTCGTCGGAGACAACTCCGCCAGAGCAATAATTCTTTTGCCACGAAATTGAATTCACTGCGGTAACGATCAGGCGCAGGCGGCTGCCCTTCATTAACCGACGTGCTACGAACAAACCTGGATTGAATTCGCAGCGCACGATTTCACCGGGCTTTACGAGTTTCGCTTCACGCAATGATTCGCGGTAACGCAGTCTGCGCAGGTCGCTCCAGAGTGCGATGCTCGTGCCGTCTGGCTGGATTTCGTAAAGATCACATTCGAGATCGACATCCGGCGTGTCGATCGATACCCATAAATTGACAGCCGGACAACCGACCAACGGGGTTTCGCTCGTTAGCGGATCGGTGTGATAAACCAAACCATCCTTGCCAATGCTCAATGCGAACGTCTGGTCGATTCCAGCGGTTTTTTCTTTCGGATCGGTCCCCTCCACGTTTTCGCCACGCCGCAGATCCATCGGGTCGTACACAAAACCGTCCGTGCCAGCGCTTGGCTGCTTTTCGTTCAGCGAACCGGAGCGAAAGACACCGTTTGCGTCGCCATTCTTCGAATCGAAATAGAAGGCTTTTGGGTTCGCTGTCAGGGTCTCAAAGTTGTCGGCGTATTTCCATTCGCCATTCGCGCCGGAGTTGCCGGGCGCCAGCAAATAATAAACGACCTGATTTTTCAGGAATGCCGGTTTCGGTCCCGCTTTCATGGTCCAGTCGTACCACTGCCGATGCAGATCGTTCAGATCGACGATTGCTCCGGGGCCAAACTTTACCCCCGCAACTTCATCGGTAGGCGTACGCGTGCCGGCATGGTCCCACGGTCCGATGATGAGAAAATGTTTGGCGCGTGCCTGCGGCGAAGCGTTTGCCAGATGATCCCGGTAATACGTGAGGGCGCCCAACTCGTCGCCATCGTATTGTCCGGTAATTGTTAGGATTGGCTGCGCGATGTTTTGGAATTGGTCACGCGTGGGCAGCATCGCGTCGTAGTAAGCGTCCATCATCGGGTGCTTGAGAAAACGCTGGAAATTAACTGACGGATTTCCCACGAATGAATCGAGCGATTTGAACGGGACATGCTTCCTGTAAGCATGCAGAAATTTTGTGCGCCAGAATTTTTGATCGCCGAACAAATTATTCTGCGCCGTGTGACCGCTCGTAAGGGTCAACCATTGCACGTCGTAAGATATGCCGATGTTGTTAGGCGATGGAAAATCCAGCCCGGGATGCGCTGCGGCAGCCGGCACGATCGTCGCCAGATGCGGTGGAAATTCTTTCGCCGTTGCCCATTGATCGAAGCCAGCATACGAGCCGCCCCACATTGCGACTTTGCCGTCACAGAATGGCTGCTTCGCCAGCCATTCAACCACATCGTGACCATCCCGCGGTTCATTTGCGAACGGCTCGAATTCGCCGCCGGAATTTCCGCGGCCGCGAACGTCGACCAACGCGAAGACATAACCATGTGAGGCAAAGTAGGCGCCGCGGGCGTGGTACGTGTCCGAGATGTACGGGGTCAGCGTAAAGATTACCGGTGTCTTCGGCAGCGAGCCGTCGGGAGTCTTCGGCAAATACAACGTCGCGTTCAGTTCGACTTTGTCGCGCATCGGAATCTTGACATTCCACCGCAGGTCGTAGTCCGAAGGCGGTTGCGCGGGCGATGGTGCCGGAGTTGGCGATTGGGCGATGATGTTTGTCGCAAGAACTACAGAGAGCATTGCAACCGAAAACGGCCGTTTCATGTCGCGGTATTGAAGATGAACTGCACCGGTGAAACAAGGGTTCTTTCTTGCAGGAGAAAGCGATGCGAGGACGTATCGCTTTCATCGTTTGCAGCCAGCCAACTTTGCGAGACGATAGGCAAGCTCCAGATTGGAATCTTCAAACTGAATTGAAAACCCAACCGTCAAATCGGCAAACCCGTCATTCCGAGCGGAGTCGGGGAATCCCGCGGCAGGAGCGAAACGTAATGCTACGCGGTCCTTCGACTTCGCTTCGCTCCGCTCAGGATGACAGTTTGGCGAACCTTTGCGCAGGTCTGGTCTTTGTTGTAGCGCTGGTTTTATACGGTTGCACGCTTGCTCCCACAGTTACTCCGACCGATAGCGGCGAGTTAATTTTGGCAGCGTATGGACTGGGCGTGGCGCATCCGCCGGGTGTTCCGCTATGGATCATGCTCACGCATATCGCGTCGCTTATCCCGATCGGAAATGTTGCGGTGCGAATCAATTTTTCGTCCGCCGTTTTCGCTGCGCTTGCGTGCGCAATGCTTACGCTCGTTGTGGCCGAAATATTGATTACGGCTTCTTTTTTTGTCGCACCTCGGCGAAAGAACAAAGCTGCACGGCAGGAAAGCAATATTGAGAACTCAAACGACCGGCTTTTCATACTCGCGCCGGCGGTCGGCGCGGGATTGTTGATGGCGTTCTCGCGCACGCTTTGGGCATACGCAACGATCACCGAAGTCTATGCTCTCAACGCGCTTCTGATCCTACTCGTCTTTTTTCTCGTCGTTCGGTGGCGACGGCGGATCATTGAATATCGAACGAATTCCCGCGGTGCGGTGGCGGCATATGACAAATGGATTTATGCAGCCGCCTTTGTATTCGGACTGGCGATGGGTGTTCACCACGTGACTGTCGCGTTAACTCTTCCGGCGATTGCCGTCGTCGTTTTCAGAACAGAGGGCCTGAAGTTCTTCACCAGCCGGCGCCTTTTATACTCTGCGCTTATTTCGATTGGTGCCCTGATTCTTGTTTACAGTTATTTGCCCTGGGCAGCATCACGCTCGCCCATGATGAACTGGGGGAATACGCGATCGCTCCAGGAAATTTGGTGGCATATCACCGGCCGTCAGTATCGGGTGTTCTTTTCTTTTTCGCCGTCGACGATGGGACCGCAGTTTGCTGAATTTTGTCGAATGGCGTTGCGTGAGTTTGGCTTTTCATTCCTGCCTTTAGCCCTGTTTTTGGCGGTGACGGGGCTCGCGAGCGCCTACAAGCGGGACCGCACGGCTTTTTGGTTTCTGCTGTTGATTGTGCTTGCCGACCTCGCTTACTCGCTGAGCTATGAAATTGCCGAGGACAAGGATGCGTACTATTTGCCGGCATTCATTTCGATCGCCATTTCGGCCGGGCTGGGTGTCCGGTGGCTCATTCAACGTGCTGCTTCGAAAGCTTCGCCAATTTGGACGCCGTATCTGGCTGCTCTGACGGCGATTGTCCTGACATCAGCCACAGCGTTTGCGGCGAATTGGACATTCAACAATCGCCGGCATGACTTCATTGCAAATGATTATGTTGAGAACCTGTTCAGCACCATCGCGCCCGATGGACTGCTGCTCACGCAAGACTGGCAGGTTGCCTCGCCCATGCTGTACGCGCAGGAAGTGGAACAACGTCGTCGCGATGTGAAGGTGGTCGATATTAATCTGCTGCGCCGCTCATGGTATTTCGATTATCTAAACCAGGCTCATCCCGGTTTGATGGAGCGGTCGAGAGAGAAAATCGATCCGTATCTGGCGCTCTTGAAACAATGGGAACAAGATCCGGGCTCTTTTACCCGGAACCAGGAGCTTACTCGAAGGATTAGCGTGGCATTCCTCGAGTTGATTCAGGCAATGGTCAGGAATGAAATCAAGCTGGCTCCGGTTTACATCACGAATGATCTGCTGGTCCGCAATCAAACGAACAGCTATTTGACCGAATGGATTCCTCAAACGTATCAACTCGTTCCGCAAGGCTTGGTTTTCAATCTTGCCACTGATCAAAGCTTTCATGAGCTCTCTGACTCACATCTCCAAATGCGCGGATTGGCTGATGGAACGGTGCGCTTTGAGAAGGATGACGTCATAAACGGTAAGATTCTGCCTGCATATTCGAGAATGCTTACGAATCGTGGGAGGTATCTCGCGGTGTTCAATCAGCACGAGCGCGCCATTGCGGCTTTCAAACAGGCATTGGCGCTCGATCCAAATCTCGCCGAGGCGCGGAAAGGACTTGCGGAAAGCGAAGCGAAACTCGGAAATCCATAGCGCGACGTCACATTCGTATTCCTCTCTTGCCAGTGTCGCTGGTTGCCTCTAAAGCGACGGCATGAAAATCACGAGTTGGGTGGTTCTAGCTTTCTTCTGTTTTGGCGCGTCTGCGTACGCAGCTGATGAATTAATCGTGCTCAAAGCTGCGCGAATGTTTGATGGCAAATCGAACTCTCTGGTGCAGAACGGCGTAATCGTCGTGAAGGACGACAAGATCGTTGATGCAGGAAGCAATCTGCAGATTCCCAGTGGCGCACGTGTGGTGGACCTTGGTGACGCGACCCTTTGTCCGGGTTTTATGGATGCGCATACGCATCTCACCGATGATTTCTCTGGCAATTACAATGAACGGCGGCTGCGTGAACTCGACCTAAACGTGTCCGAGCAGGCGATTCGAGCGACCGAATTTGCGCGTGTAACGATTGAAGCCGGCTTTACAACGGTGCGGGACCTGGGCAGTCGGTTCGTGGCGAGCCACGAATTTGTCGACGTGGCGCTCCGAAATTCAATCAATAAACGGGTGATCGTCGGCCCGCGAATGCTGGTGGCAACCAAGGGAATCGGAGCGACCGGCGGACATTTCGATCCGACGAATGGGTTTCGCGATTTTCTCTTCGGACGCGAACCGGACTACACCGATGGTATCGCAAATGGCCCTGATGAAATTCGAAAAGCCGTCCGCTTTGAGATCAAAAACGGCGCAGACGTGATTAAGGCTGCAGTTTCCGGCGGCGTGCTATCTCTTACCGATGAAGTCGATACTCCACAATTCACGCCGGCTGAAATAGCGGCGCTTGTTGATGAATCTCATCGGCTGCGAAAAAAAGTGGCCGTCCATTGCCACGGCGACCAGGTTGCGCGTGAGGCCATTGAAGCAGGCGTCGATTCGATCGAGCACGGCTCTTTTATGAAACCGGACACGCTAACCATGATGAAAAAGAAAGGAACATTTCTTACCCCGACGCTCATGGCGACCGAATGGATCATGGGCAAAATCGACAATTATCCGCCGGCGCTCCAGGCCAAGGCAAAAGCGGCTGCAGCGGCTCGATCGGACATGTTTCGCAATGCGGTGAAAATGGGCGTGAAAATTTCATTTGGCACGGACGCCGCAGTGTACCCGCATGGGCAAAACGCAAAGGAATTCAAGTTGATGGTGGACTTGGGAATGAGTCCGATCGAGGCGCTGAAATCAGCGACTGCAAACGACGCCGAACTGCTTGGGATTGGTCAAAAAGTCGGTACGCTGGAAAAAGGAAAAGTGGCTGATGTGGTTGGGGTGCCTGGCGATCCAACTATGGACATCACGGCAACCGAGCGCGTCTCGTTCGTTATGAAGGAAGGCAGAATCATTCGCCAGGGTCCGTCTCGATCGGAAAAGGCCGAAACGACTGCTTCACCAGAAATTTCTGTCAAAGCGGATTAATGCAGTTTGCAATTCATTGGGATGAGGCTTTGACAAAGCGACGATCGCCGCTACGTTCCGTGTCCCGCTCGCCCGAGTGAGGGGGATAATTAAGCAGGAGCCTCGTTGTCGATACGGTGACAGGCGTTTGAACTGCATCGAACATGCAAACAAATCGAAGCAAACGTTATCGCGCGGCGGCGCAGCAAGTAGATCGGACGAAGAACTACAGTCTGGCCGATTCGGTCGCGACGCTGAAGAAATTTTCGCCGACGAAATTCGACCAGACGATCACGCTCTCATTTCGCCTTGGAGTTGATCCGAAACAATCCGATCAAATGGTGCGCGGGACTTGCCCGCTTCCACACGGCAGCGGAAAACAAGTGCGAGTGCTCGTTTTTGCAGAAGGCGAAGCGGCAAGGGCGGCCAAAGAGGCCGGGGCCGAATTCGTGGGCATGAAAGATCTGATCCAGAAATGCCAGGAAGGCTTTCAAGATTTTGATGTGGCGATCGCAACGCCAGCCGCAATGGCCGAAGTGCGGAAACTGGGCAAAGTTCTCGGTCCACGCGGGCTGATGCCGAATCCCCGAACGGGGACCGTGACCGAAGATATCGCCAAGGCCGTGCAGGAAGTGAAGGCCGGCCGTGTCGAATTCAAGCTGGACAAGAATGGCAATGTTGCCGTTCCAGTTGGAAAGTTCTCCTTCGAAGAAAACGCGTTGGTAGAGAATGCGAATGCAGTCATCGAAGCCGTGGTACGAGCTCGTCCAGCGACGGCCAAGGGCCGCTATCTTGAAGGTGTAACAATCAGTGCGACTATGTCGCCCGGCGTCCGCGTCGATCCAGGGCCTTATCTAAGCGGACTGTAGAACTGGAATAAATTAGCTCGACAATATGCGACCAGAAAAAGCCAGCATCGTTTCAGAGTTGTCAGAGGCATTGAAACGCTCTCCTTTCGTGCTCGTTACCGATTATCGCGGAATGAAGGTCTCCAATTTTAGCGAGTTGCGGACTCGATTGGCATCAACCGGTGCCGAGGTGCACGTGGTGAAGAACAGTTTTCTCAAACTCGCGATGACGGACTCAGGTTTCCCGGAAGTTGCCGACCAGTTCGCCGGGCAAAGTGCGGTTGTTACAGGGGAAGCAGATGTAGCTCCGGTGGCCAAAATTTTTAAGACGTTTGCGACCGAGTTTAAGCTGGCTGCACTGAAGGTTGGCTTTGTCGATCGGGCAGTGCTTTCCACGGCGGAATTAGAAACTTTGGCGGATTTGCCAGCGCGCGAAATCTTGCAGGCACAATTGCTGGGATTGCTGTTATCTCCGGCGACACGTCTGGTACGTCTGTTCAACGAACCCGGCGCGGCGTTAGCACGATTGTTGAACGCGAAAGCCGAGAAGGAGGGCGCGCCTGCGGCATGAAAATTTGTAGCGGCGTCGCTGTGCGACGCGGGCGGCCCACAGGGCCGCGGCTACAAGATAAAGGAAAATTGTCCGAGCTGATGGCTATCGGCTTTAATTCTTCGAAGGCTTTCGAAGGCGGCAACTGGAGGAAAAACTAAAATGGCAGATACAGATAAATTAGTGGAACAACTCAGCAGCCTTTCAGTCCTGGAAATTGCTGGATTGGTTAAGCAACTCGAGGAAAAATGGGGCGTCAGCGCCGCTGCGCCAGTAGCTGTTGCGGCCGGACCCGCGGCAGGGGCGGCTGCAGCAGGAGCGCCAGCAGCCGAGGAAAAGACCACCTTTGACGTCGTCCTGACAGAGATGGGCGCAAACAAGATTGCGGTGATCAAAGAGGTGCGGAGCGCGGTTCCGGGACTCGGCCTGGCCGAGGCCAAAGCGCTCGTAGAAGGCGCGCCAAAAACGATCAAGGAAGGCGTGACCAAGCAAGAGGCGGATGAGATCAAGAAAAAGGTCGAGGCCGCGGGCGCAAAGGTCGAGATCAAATAAACAAACCGAATTTTTGGCGCTGCCGCAGCAGGAAACCTGTTGCGCAGCGCCAGATCCATAATACAATAGAAACCCACTACAGCCAGCCAGACGTATTTTTACACCGGCGCTAACAAGGCAAATCACATTACCGGCTACGAGACGGAGGTCGTCAATTTGACAGGTCACCGTTTTGGTGGCATTTTTGCGCCCTTCGCCCATCCAGAAATCGGTAAATCTTGCCCGCGTCGGTCCCGTTCGGCGAAGCCGGTGTGAGGTTTTAGCTCGTGAGCTTAGGCACTATGTCGGAACGCATTTACTTCGGAAGTATCAAGGAAGCCATCGAACCGCCCAACCTCATTGAGGTTCAGGCAAATTCATACGTCGATTTTCTGCAAAAAGACGTCCCGTATTCGAAACGCAAGAATCAGGGGCTTCAGGCTGTTTTCAAGGAAGTTTTTCCTATCGAAAGCTATGATGAGAAGGCGGTTCTGGATTTCAGCCATTACGATATTGGCGAACCAAAACTGACGCCTCTTGAAGCGCAGCGGGAAGGGCAAACCTACAGCGCGCCCCTGCACGTAACGTTCCAGTTACGGGAGGAGAAAGGCACAAAGGAAGAGAAAGTGTACATGGGCGAGATCCCGCTCATGACGCCGCAGGGCACTTTCGTCATCAATGGTGCGGAGCGCGTGGTGGTGAGCCAACTCCATCGTTCCCCTGGGATTGCGTTCGAGTCCACTGTCCACGTCAATGGCAAGGTCCTCTATAGCTTCAGGATCATTCCAGACCGCGGCTCCTGGATCGAGGTGCAGTTTGATACGGCTGACCTGCTTTACATTTATCTCGACCGACGCAAACGCCGCCGAAAATTCCTCGCCACGACTTTCCTGCGCGCACTGGGTTATGGCTCCGACGAGGAGGTCATCAAACTCTTTTACAACATCGAGACGCTGAAGCTGAGCGACAAACTCGACGAAGAACAGCTCGCCAGCAAAGTGCTCACTGCAGATATCCGCGATGGTGAGGTAACGGTCGCGCGCGCGTTTGAGCCCCTGACTTTGGCGACAATCCGCCAGATCATGGCCTTGAATATTCACGAGGCCAAGGTCATCGACATCTCTAACGACGACACAATCGTGAAAGCGCTTCGGAAAGATCCGGCTCACGATCAGGAAGAGGCTCTCAAAGACATTTACCGCCGTCTGCGTCCCGGCGATCCGCCGACCGTGGCGAACGCACGCGCTTTGCTCAAGCGACTGTTTTTCGATCCAAAGAAGTACGACCTTGGTCGAGTCGGCCGATACAAGATCAATCAGAAGCTCGGGATTAATATCGATGCTTCAGAGCGCATTCTGACCGACAAGGATTTTATCGCGGCGATCAAGTATTTGATCAATCTGCGACGCGGCGAAGGCACGCTTGATGACATTGACCACCTCGGCAGCAGGCGCGTGCGCACTGTCGGCGAATTATTGGCCAACCAGTGCCGGGTCGGGCTCGCTCGCACGGAGCGTCTGGTGAAGGAGCGCATGACGCTGTTCGATATCAACGTGGATGGGATGACGCCTCAAAAGCTCATCAACCCCAAAGCGCTTAGCGCCGTGATCAGGGATTTCTTCGGGCGATCACAGCTTTCGCAATTCATGGATCAAACGAATCCGCTTGCAGAATTGACTCACAAGCGCCGCTTGTCTGCCCTCGGGCCGGGCGGTTTGAGCCGCGAACGCGCCGGATTTGAAGTGCGCGACGTTCATCCGTCGCACTACGGCCGCATTTGCCCGATCGAGACGCCCGAAGGCCCAAACATCGGCTTGATCAGCTCAATGAGCACGTTCGCTCGCATCAACGAGTTTGGCTTCATCGAAACGCCTTATCGCAAGGTCGCGAACGGTCGCGTCACCGAGGAGATCGAGTATCTCACTGCTGACCGTGAAGAGAACTTCCTGGTGGCGCAGGCGAATGCGCCTATCGATGGGCGCGGCCATTTCACTGGTGAAAAAGTTTCAGTGCGCTATCGCGGGGATTTCCTCGAAGTGGATCCGTCAAAGGTAAATTACATGGACGTTTCACCGAAGCAGCTGGTCTCGGTAGCGGCTGGTCTCATTCCGTTTCTGGAACACGACGACGCGAACCGCGCGCTGATGGGTTCCAACATGCAACGCCAGGGAGTGCCGCTGATTGTTTCCGAGATGCCGCTGGTCGGTACCGGCCTCGAAGAAAAAGTTGCGCGCGATTCTCATGCAGTTGTTCTGGCCGCCGAGAGCGGAAAAGTTGCTTCCGTCACGGCGGACCAAATTATCGTTACCAAGGACGGCCATTTGCCTGAGTCTAAAAAGAAACTAAAGACCGATCCGCACGCAGGGATTTACGTTTACGAACTCCGCAAATTCATGCGGTCAAACGCCGGTACCTGCGTAAATCAGAAACCGATCGTTCACAAAGGCCAGCATGTGAAGCGTGGTCAAGTGATCGCCGATGGACCGAACACTGATCGTGGCGAATTGGCTCTCGGCCGCAACGTGCTCGTCGCTTTCATGCCATGGAACGGCTACAACTTCGAGGATGCGATCATGATCTCGGAGAAGGTCGTGAAGGAAGATATTTATACGTCCATTCACATCGATGAATTCGAGATTGGAGCGCGCGATACAAAGTTGGGCCCCGAGGAAATCACACGCGACATCCCCAATGTAAGCGAAGAAGCTTTGCGCAACCTCGGCCCGGACGGCGTGGTCCGCGTCGGTGCGGAGGTGAAGCCAGGCGATATTTTAGTCGGGAAAATTACACCAAAGAGCGAGACAGAACTGGCTCCCGAAGAGCGGCTGCTTCGCGCCATTTTTGGCGAGAAAGCCGCCGATGTAAAAGACACGTCGCTTACCGTGCCATCCGGAACCTACGGCATCGTCATGGATGTGAAGGTGTCATCCCGCCGTGAAGTTTCGCGTGAGAAACTCACTCCGGCGGAAACCAAACGGCAGCTCAAGAGCATCGGTGAAGATCATAAGCGCAAGAAAGACGGACTCATTGAGCAGCTTACCGATTCGCTTTCCAACGTTCTGCTGGGCGAAAAAATTCCTCTCGACGTTGTAAATGCGAAGTCCGGCGAAATCATCATCCCGGCCAATCGCAAGATCACGAAAACGCTTTTGCGAAAACTGGCGACCGCTCACGATCATATCGAGATCGACCCGAGCCCGATTCGGAATCGGATCCGGGAAATCATTGGCGGGTACGAACACAAATTTGCCGAGCTGGAGCTTGAGAAGGATCGTGCCACCGACCGCGTAGAAAGCGGCGAGGAGATCGAACCCGGGATCATCAAGCAGGTCAAAGTCTACATTGCCAGCAAGCGCAAGCTCAGCGTTGGCGACAAAATGGCTGGCCGCCACGGGAACAAAGGCGTTGTAGCGCGGATCGTACCCGAGGAAGACATGCCGTTCCTGCCGGACGGAACCCCGGTCGACATTGTCCTTAATCCGTTAGGCGTTCCGAGCCGTATGAACGTGGGTCAGGTTTTGGAAACGCATCTCGGCGTTGCTGCCAAGGCACTTGGATTCAAAGTGGCCACGCCGGTATTCGATGGAATCAAGGAAAAGCAAATCCGCGATTATCTGAACCAGGCGAGGAAGAAGGAAGGCTTTACCTGGGTGCAGGAAAACGGAAAGGCGCGTCTGTTCGATGGTCGCACCGGCGACCCATTTGATCAGGAAGTCGTGGTTGGCCATATCTACATGATGAAGCTTGGTCACCTCGTGGCCGACAAGATTCATGCCCGGGCGGTCGGCCCATATTCGCTTGTCACCCAACAGCCACTTGGCGGAAAGGCACAATATGGCGGCCAACGCTTTGGCGAGATGGAGGTCTGGGCACTCGAAGCCTACGGCGCTGCCTACACGTTGCAGGAATTGTTAACCGTTAAATCCGATGACGTGCAGGGCCGGACGCGCATCTACGAGTCAATCGTTAAGGGTGACAATTCGCTCGAAGCTGGAACGCCCGAATCCTTTAACGTGTTGATCAAGGAAATGCAAAGCCTTGGTCTCGACGTGAAGGTCGGCAGTCAGGCGCCCACCTTTATGGAGAGCGTCGCTTAAATTTTTAGTTTCACACTTATTCGGAGAAATCATGAACGAACATTCCTGGCGTGAGTTAGTGGGCGAAGAACGCCCAGTAGGTTTTGATCAAGTCGCAATCGGCATCGCCTCGAGCGATACGATGCGCTCGTGGAGCAAAGGTGAGGTTAAAAACCCGGAGACAATTAATTACCGCACCTTTAAACCGGAGAAGGGCGGACTCTTCTGTGAACGAATTTTTGGGCCTACCCGCGACTGGGAGTGTTCGTGTGGAAAATACAAGCGGATCAAGCATAAGGGCGTGATCTGCGACCGTTGCGGTGTGGAAGTGACCCTCGCGCGTGTCCGTCGTGAGCGCATGGGGCACATAGAACTTGCGGTACCGGTTTCGCACATCTGGTTTTACAAATGCATGCCTTCACGCATCGGACTGATGCTGGACATGAGTGCGCGTCAGCTTGAGCGCGTGATTTACTACGAAGACTACATCGTCATCGATCCCGGCAAGACGCCGTTGCAGAAAACACAACTGCTGAATGAAGTCGAGTATCGCGAGGCGCAGGAACAATACGGCGAAGATTTCGTTGCCGGCATGGGGGCTGAAGCGATTAAGAAACTCCTTTCCGAAATCGACCTGAATAAGCTCAACAAAGAGCTGGAGAAGGCGATGGGGGCGACAAAGAGCAAGCAGATTCGCAAGAAACTGGCGAAACGTCTCAAGCTTGTTCAAGGGTTCCAGAGTTCGCGCGCTAGACCCGAGTGGATGATCCTCGAAGTGCTGCCGGTGATTCCACCGGATTTGCGTCCCCTGGTCCCACTCGAAGGCGGCCGTTTCGCTACGTCCGACCTGAACGATCTCTATCGCCGTGTAATCAATCGCAACAACCGGCTCAAGAACCTGCTGATGCTGAAAACACCGGATGTCATTATCCGAAACGAGAAACGCATGTTGCAGGAAGCGGTCGATGCTTTGTTTGACAACGGCAGGCACGGCCGTGCTGTGACCGGCGCGGGTAATCGTCCGCTCAAATCGTTGAGCGACATGCTCAAGGGCAAAGGCGGCCGGTTCCGTCAGAATTTGTTAGGCAAACGTGTCGATTACTCTGGTCGCTCGGTAATTGTTATCGGTCCGGAGCTAAAGCTAAATCAGTGCGGTCTGCCGAAGAAAATGGCGTTGGTTCTTTTCGAACCATTCATCATTCGTCGGCTGAAAGATCTCGGGTACGTCCACACGGTGCGGAGCGCGAAAAAGATGATCGAACGCCAGACTCCCGAGGTCTGGGACATTCTCGATGAGGTAACCAGAGGGCATCCGGTGCTCCTGAATCGTGCTCCGACTTTGCATCGTCTCTCGATTCAAGCGTTTGAACCACAATTGATCGAGGGTGAAGCGATTCGGATTCATCCGCTCGTTTGCACTGCATACAACGCTGACTTTGACGGCGACCAAATGGCAGTGCACGTGCCACT
>JBLMXH010000274.1:0-3387 GCA_050257685.1 Nitrospirota bacterium | reverse complement strand
CATCGGTTAGAGTCCAGCAGAGCTTATTTGTCACAGAACCGACGCGAATTAGGCCATGACCAATACCAAGCTTATTCAACCCCGAACACCGGAGGTATGTCCGGTCTGCGGTGAAGACGTTCCGCGCAATGTCCGAGCATGTCCCGAATGCGGTGCCGATCATAATTCAGGTTGGAGAGACGATGCCGATATTTATGATGGTGTGGACTTACCGGAGCACGAGTTCAACTACGAAGATTTCGTTAGGCAGCAGTTCGGGTCGCAAGCAAAACCGGCGGGGCTTAATACCCTCTGGTGGATTGTTGCCATCGTCTTGATCGTTTCCTTGGTGTTATATTTTTTTGCAGCTCGTTGATGTTCGCCACCCTTTCGAATTGATTGAGCGCGCGACGTCTTGTTAAGGTCGCCCGCATGAGAAAGACCCAGCTTGTATCCTGCTCCATCGTTATCAGTTTTCTTGTCGCAAGCCAATTTGCCCGCGCTGCTGAGCCAACGGACCGTGATCGACCAATGATGTCTCCCACCGACGCACTTTCGCGACTCAAGGAAGGCAATAGCCGTTTCATAGCTGGAAACGTACAGCACCCGCACGAGACAAGTGATGAGCGAGCGTACATAGCTAAAAACAGCTATGAAAATCCTGACGCAATTTCTCTGGGCATGACCAGCGAGCAGGCCGCCAAACGACGGGGAGAACTGACGAAAAGTCAGCACCCGTTCGCGATCATACTCAGTTGTTCCGATTCGCGGGTGCCACCGGAACTCGTCTTTGATGAAGGACTCGGAGATCTCTTCATCGTCCGAGTCGCGGGCAATGTGCTCAACGATGAAGGCCTGGGAAGCATCGAGTACGGTGTTGAGGTTTTGGGAGCCCGATTGATTGTCGTGCTCGGTCACCAGAGTTGTGGGGCCGTCGACGCCGCAATGAAGACCGTCGCTGCTAAAGGGAAGGCACCAGGGCACATTCAGTCGCTGGTCACAGCAATCAAACCGGTGGTACAGTCAACCCCCAAAGCTGATCTGGATACGATGATCAAAGCGAATGTGAAACATGTTGTAGACGCGCTCCGGTCCTCGGCGCCAATTCTAAAAAGTAGAGTTGATGCCGGTGAAGTACAGGTAATCGGCGGCTATTACACCCTCGATACTGGCGCCGTTACGTTTCTGGACGGGAAGTAAGATTTTCTCTCAACGACACAGGTTAGGTTTGGGAAACTCCAATGCAATACACCGCGTACAACACATGAACATAGTCGGAAAGGTAGAAAGCCTCTGGCGGTATCCAGTCAAGAGTATGCGCGGAGAGGAATTGGATGAAGCCTTTGCAGGTTACCCCGGGGTTTATGGCGACCGCGTCTTCGCGTTCAAAAGTTCCGCAAGCTTGCCGGGATTTCCGTATTTCACCGCGCGCGATCAGCGAAGACTCCTGCAATATCGTCCTCAGTTTCGCTATCCTGACAAGGCCGCGCGCCCTGTAAATCTGACCGAAGCGGACAAAATGGGCGCGGGTCCTCTTTCTGCCGACATTTCCGAGCTAATGGTCGACATCGAAACGCCGGCAGGAAAAACGCTCGCGATCGATGATCCGGTTCTCCTTGAGATGCTGGTCAGTGAGATCGATAGCAAGCACCAACTCACATTGATGCGATCGCACCGGGCGATGACCGATTGCCGTCCTCTGTCGATCTTCAGCTTGCAATCAGCGCGCGAACTTTCTGAAGAAACAGAAATGCCAATCGATAAGCGACGTTTCAGGGCAAACGTATATTTGGATTTGGCGTCTGATAACGGTTTTGGTGAAAACGAACTTGTCGGCCGTTCGTTAAAAATTGGGCCGAAAGTGATCGTCAGAGTTTTGGAACGTGATCCGCGCTGCGCCATGATCACGCTCGATCCCGACACTTCCGAGAGAACACCGGCGGTACTGAAAAAAATAGCTCAAGCGCACCAGGGCATGGCTGGAGTGTACAGTGCAGTCATCGTCGAAGGCATGCTGCACAAAGGCGATTCAGTCGAACTGCTGGAGACTAACTAACGATACCTGCAGCCCACGTCGTGGTGCGTCAGTCTTAATCCGCAAAAGCTGTAGCCGTCTCGCTGTGCGAGCGTGCGCGTCGCTCATGGAGCGACGGCTGCAGAGATAAAGTCGCGTTTTGCGGTTTGGCACTGTTTGGACGAAAACTGCGTCAGTGAAAAACGGCCAGCTTATCGAGTCGTATGTTCCGGCGCGGCTAGACCGATTGCCGTGGAGCTCGTGGCATTGGCTTATCGTCGTTTCGCTCGGGGCAACATGGATCTTGGATGGATTGGAGGTCACGCTTGCCGGCGCGCTGGGCGGAGTTTTGACTCGCCATGAGACGCTCGGATTGAGCGACGCCCAAGTCGGCGCGAGTGCGACGTGTTATTTGGCCGGCGCGGTCATCGGCGCATTGCTTTTCGGCTACGGGACTGATCGGTTTGGCCGCAAGAAATTGTTCTTCGTCACAGTTGCCGTTTACCTCATTGGAACGGCGCTGTCCGCTTTCTCCTGGAATTTTTGGAGCTACGTACTATTTCGCGCAATCACCGGGGCGGGCATTGGCGGCGAGTACGCCGCGATTAATTCAGCGATCGATGAATTGATCCCAGCGCGCGTGCGTGGCCGGGTCGATCTGATCATCAACGGCTCATACTGGATCGGGGCCGCGATGGGCGCAGCCGCTACGCTTCTGCTGCTCGATCCGCGCCATATCCCAATGTCGCTTGGATGGCGATGCGCATTTGGAATCGGCGCAACACTGGGATTAATCGTGATCTTTTTTCGCCGCTGGATTCCTGAAAGTCCACGGTGGTTGATGATTCACGGGCGCAATGATCATGCGGAAGAAATCGTTGCAGAAGTGGAACGAAAAATCGCTGCGACGCGCAATCATGGAGTGGTGGAGTATGGCAGTGATGCGTCTGAATCTGCACGCGCAACCAACATTCCACCCATCCAGCACTCCATTACTCCAGTCCGTGTGCGCACCCGCACGCCGTGGCGCGAAATCTGGAACGCGATTGTACACGAACATCGCCGACGTTCGTTTCTTGGTTTCGTGCTCATGTCAACGCAGGCATTTTTCTATAACGCAATCTTTTTTACATATGCGCTTGTATTGATGCGATTCTATAGCGTGCCGGAGCAAAACGTTGGTGGGTATCTTCTGCCGTTTGCACTCGGAAATGTACTCGGGCCGCTGTTGCTTGGGCATCTGTTCGACACGATCGGACGTAAACAAATGATCACAGTGACATATGCGCTCGCGGGAGTATTGCTCGCAGTAACCGCCTGGCTTTTTCACGCCCAATTGCTCACCGCCCAAACGCAAACGCTTGCCTGGACAATTATCTTTTTTGTTGCATCCG
>JBLMXH010000273.1:0-13816 GCA_050257685.1 Nitrospirota bacterium | reverse complement strand
CATTTCCGTCAATGAAGAAGCTCACGTTTCGCGCGTTCGGATTACCGTTCACCATTTTATTTTTCTCAAGCGCATAAACTCCGATGCCGTACTCAATAGTCGGGCCGAACTCGCGCGTTGTGATCACGTAAGAGTCCGTCCAATTGCCGTACTTGGGGTAGTCTGGGAAGTTTGGACCCGTTGAGAATGCATACCGGTAATAGGAGCCGGTTGGATCACTGGTTGTCGAGATCGCAACGCAATTCCAGTACTCCGGACCTGCAGTTGTGAACTGGGACAGGAGCCATCGATCCATGAACTGGTCGTACAAGACGACCGGATCGCCTGAAGGGTCTGTGCAATCCGTGATCGGAAATCCGGCCCAGAGCGTACCCGTATCTACGGGGCCAAGCAGCAAGTTGCCGGCCTTATCATAGACAGTAAAAACCAGGTTGATCATCTCGACAAAATTGTTTGGGCCCACTTCGCCGTTCGGGTCCGGTGGATTCACCCGGAATCCGAAGGTGTTAAAGTTGTCTTGATTTGACGCTCCCTCGAAAGTCAGCAGCGGAGCCGGGATGGTTGGCGTTGGGTTGAAGAGCTGCAGCGCTCCATCGAGACCTCGAGCCCTTGCTCGATGAGCCGCGGGACCTTCTGATCCCGCTCGCTCTGGTCGCATTTCCAGTATCGTGTTCGGTGGATACATCCGAGGTCTCACGATCGGCTGCAAACTTCGCAGGGCCGGTGAGATATCAAAAGCCACGGCTTTGGAGAATTTTGGAGTTAACGGATGCATGCGCGGTCCCGGCTGAGCGACGGCCGGCGGCGATACCGTTAACAACACCAGTGCTGCCGCGGCTAACACAAGCAGGACAGCAGCCAGAACGCGCACGTGCGCGAACGCACGATTTTTGCTAATGCGATGGAGTGTTTTCATATGTTTTTAGCTCGAGTTGGAGTTGGAGTTTTTTATTTCCCTACACGTTTCCGTGCAACGCAGTGTGGTGACCTGACGAAAACAGGGTCAAGCCTTTTAGTATTACATTTTTGTAAGGCGAGACCTTACACGCTCGAGCAGAAACGATCAGCAGTTCTCTCTCAACCGATCAACAATCGTCGTTGTCAGACTTGAGCGGTAACTCTGCGCTAGGATGCGGGTTCGAGCGCAGTTTCGTGGTGAGCAGGTTCCATCCATTTCCCGTGCTCGCGAATCAAATCTTTGAGTCGATCGACGGCTTCTGCTTCGGGGATATTGAATTTCACTGCGGTCTTGCCGACGTAGAGATTGACCTTGCCAGGCGCGCCGCCGACGTAGCCGAAATCGGCATCGGCCATTTCACCCGGACCGTTCACGATGCATCCCATGATGGCAATCTTTACGCCTTTCAAGTGCGACGTGGCTGCTTTGATTTTCGCGGTTGTGGTTTGCAGATTGAAGAGCGTTCGTCCGCAGGAGGGGCACGCCACGTAATCAGTTTTGAAAATCCGCGAGCCGGCTGCTTGCAGGATGTTGTACGATAATCGCAGTGCTTGCCCCGGCGCTTCCTCGCCTTGAATCAAAATGGCGTCGCCGATTCCGTCGCATAACAGCGAGCCGATGTTGGTGGAGGCCGTGAGAAGGGTCTGGAGAAAATTTGTAGGGCGTTTCTGCGAAACGCCATGGTTTTGATTGGCGTCTGACACAGACGCCCTACAATCAAAAACATCTTTCAGCAAAATCGGATGGCGCGCGTGCAACTTCGCTGCCAGCAAACGGAATGCTGCGATCACCGGCAGATCCACCTCGTCGGTCACGCTGACGAACTGCGGATCTTCCTCCGCATTTAATTCCGCGATTGCTTCTTCATCCCGCGGATCGATCGCGATGATGTTTGCATCTTCATAGACAATCTCCGGCTTGTAATCGCCCATTCGATCGATCTTGTGCGCGACCTTATCGAAGTTGGCCTGCCGCACCACGACGCGAATCAATTCTGCGCCGCCCACATTGATCTGTAGCGGCGCTGTCTCAGCGCCGATTTCATCCCGGCGGTCCGACACCGCCGCTACAGAAATTGTCGCGCTCGCCCTTCGCTGATAGGAGAAAGGATCAAAAGAAAGTTCGACGTTGGGCGTTGGGCGTTGGGCGCTCGCCACGGCGGAGTCCGTCCACGGCGAACCCGGGTTGGCCGTTTTGTTTATGTTTTCAACCAGCGCGTTGGCGACTGGAATTTCGTGAGGACTATCTTCAGTGAGCGAGACGCGGATCGTATCGCCAATTCCATCCGCCAGCAGGGACCCGATTCCGATTGCGCTCTTTATACGAGCATCTTCGCCTTCCCCCGCCTCAGTCACTCCAAGGTGCAATGGATAATTCCAATCCGGGCCCAGTTCGTTTAACCGCGCCACGAGCAGGCGATAGGCAGCAATCATGACCTTCGGATTGCTGGCTTTCATCGAGAAAATGAAATTGTGATAGTCGAGGTCGCGAGCGATCCGCGCGAACTCGAGCGCGCTTTCGACCATGCCCAATGGTGTATCGCCGTAGCGATTTAGAATACGGTCGGAAAGCGACCCGTGATTTGTGCCAATCCGCATGGCGATTCCGCGCGTCTTGCACAATTCGACAAGGGGTGAAAACCGTTCACGGATCCGATTTAACTCCGCCATGTATTGTTCGTCGGTGTATTCGCGGATCACGAATTTTTTCGAGTCGGCGTAGTTGCCCGGATTAATCCGGACTTTCTCCACCCATTTTGCCGCCTCCATTGCCGCCTCAGGTTTGAAATGGATATCGGCGACTGTCGGGACGTCGCAGCCGCGTTCGCGCAGACCTTTGACGATGTGCTCGAGATTGCGCGCGTCTTTTACCGTGGGCGCGGTGATCCGGACAATTTCACACCCAGCCTTCGCGAGCTCCATCGTTTGTTGGATCGACGCCTCGGTGTCCATCGTATCGCACGTGATCATCGACTGGACACGGATCGGGTTTTCTCCACCGATACCGACGTGTCCAACCTTCACCTCACGCGTGACGCGGCGATGGTACTGAAGGGGATTACAGCAATAGTTCACGAGAACTGAAATCTACGAGGACTGGACTAAGCTCGCAATCGCGCTGCCGTTCTATGGCGTTTGCGAATTTTTCTGAGGCGAATGCGCTTCGAATTGGTCGAGTTTTTTGCGGACAAACGGCAAATCCTGCACGTCGAAGAACGTGATATAGAGCATGTAACCAATGATCAGGACCGCGCAGCTGGTCTGAATCACCTCGAGCACGCGGATGTTTACGGGTTTGCGCCGGACCGACTCAATCAGGGCCAGGACGATGTGACCTCCATCAAGCACTGGAATGGGTAGCAAATTCAGGATCGCCAGGTTTACGTTGAGGATCACGCTGAACCACAGCGCCAGTTGCCAGCCGCGTTCGCTTTGGAAAAGCAGATAGTAAATACGACCGATTCCCACCGGTCCGCTCAGATGTTGCAACTTCACGTCTGACTTTGGCGAAGCAACGGCGCCGATCGTCTTTAAAGTGCTGGTGACGCTGTTGTAAACTTGCTCGATTGGATTCGGATGCTGGATCGACACAATCCCGCTCGTATCCCATTGGATTCCGATTCGCGGCTTCATTTCGCCAGCCGTGGGCAGGGGAGTTGGCTTTACTGGAATATCCAGCTTTGAGCCATTGCGCTCGACGTGCAGTACGAGCTCTTCCTTTGGATGTTTGCTGATGTATTCCAGCAACGCGATGGGATTGTAAATGGGTGTTTGGTTATACCCACGGATCACGTCTCCGGCTCGCAGTCCCGCCGCTGCTGCAGGACTTTTTGGTTCAACCTTATCGATGATTGGCGTTTCCGCCGGATAGATGAGCAGCTGCCGGACGCTTTTCCTCCGCCAACCCCGGGTCTCCGCTTTGTAAGGTTCGACCGATACTGTTTGCACTTTGCCGTCTCGCTGGAATTTCACCGCAATCTTGTCGCCCTCGCTGCGCACGACGTCCCAGCTGATACTATCGTTCATCCCCATGAAACGCCTGACGGGTTTGCCGTCGACCGACAGAATTCTATCGCCCGGTTGGAGACCCGCCTTCTCCGCTGGAGAATCCGGCATGACGTAGCCAATGACAGTCGTTGCATCACCTTCGCTCACCGGATGACCAACAGCCCAGACGATACCCGCAAAAAATAAAGCCAGCAGCAGGCTGAATACCGGACCGGCAACGGCTACAATGATTTTGTCGAGCGCAGAAATCTTCGGCAGCTTCGCGCGGTCCAAGTCGGCCTTGCCCTCGATGATGTCCATCGGGGCAAGTTGCGGCAGCGCAACAAAACCTCCGAATGGCAGTGACCCGAGCGAGTATTGGACGCCGTTAACTGTCTTCTTCCAAATCGGTTTACCAAACCAGACACCAAATTTCTCGATGTAGAGACCCCGCCACCGCGCCGCGAGGAAATGCCCAAGCTCATGCACCACGATGAGCAGATTAAATAAAATCAGGACCTCAAGCAGGATGAAGACGACGCGAGCGATGTGCAAAATCATGTGGTCAGCCGGTGATCAGTGAATCCTTGGACACGCCATTCTGTCTGCCGTTGTAAAATCTTTTAACCTTTAGCCGATTCGACGCATCCCTCTGCTTGCGCTCGCGCCCACTGATCGGCTCCCAATATCGCATCGAGATCAGGGTGCGCAATGGGCGCATGCCGGTTCATCACATCTTCGACGATCCCCCAGATTTGCGGGAAGCGCACTTTTCGATTCAAAAACGCGGCGACCGCGATTTCATTGGCGGCATTCATCACCGCCGGCAATGTGCCGCCGGTCTCTCCCGCCCGACGCGCCAGATTTAATGCTGGAAAATCGTCATAGCGCGGAGTGGAAAATTCCAATTTCGACAGTTTCGAAAAATCGAGTGGGGGCAACGAGTTCGGGACCCGGTCCGGCCAGGTCACGGCGTATTGGATTGGGAAGCACATGTTCGAATAACTGAGTTGGGCGAGTGTGGAACCATCTGTGAACTCCACCATCGAATGAACGATGCTTTGCGGATGAATCACGACTTCGATGCGGTTCATCTCAACGCCAAAAAGCCAGTGTGCTTCGATCATCTCCAGGCCCTTGTTGAACAATGTCGCCGAATCGATGGTAATCTTTGGTCCCATGTTCCAGGTCGGATGCTTTAGCGCCGCCTCGACTGTAATGGAATCGAAGTCCTTTCGCGGGGTTTCGCGGAACGGGCCGCCGGATGCAGTAAGGAGGATCCGCCGAACATCGGAAACGTCCAAAGTCCAAGCCGTCTTCGCCGTAGACGGGCTCCGCCGTGACGAGCGCCCAACGTCCAACGTTGAAGTTTCTGCATTGGGCATTGAGCGTTGAGCGTTGAGCGTTGAGCGTTTGCCTTCCAAGCATTGAAAGATCGCATTGTGCTCTGAGTCCACGGGCAAAACGTGGACGCCCTTTTGGCGCGCATCGCGCATTACGGTCTCACCCGCCATGACCAGAATTTCCTTGCTGGCCACGGCAAGATCCTTGCCCGCCTTGATCGCCCCGAGCGCAGGACGCAAACCGCCGGTACCGACGATTGCCACCAGCACCATGTCCGCATTTGTCAGGCAGGCGATCTCGAGCAGACCCGCTTCGCCAGAGAAAATTCGCGGCTTGTAATTGAGTGCTCTCCGAAGAACGTCGATTTGACTCTCATCAACCAGGCAAATCGCTTCCGGCCGGACTTCATTCGCAGCGGCGGCAAGCTTGTGTGCATTGCTTTTGGCTGCGAGCCCCACGATCTCCATTCGATCCGGGATATCCCGCGCAACTTTCAACGCGCTCTCACCGATGGAGCCAGTCGCACCAAGCACAACGACGCGTTTACGATTCATTTGGATAAAACATCACACAACGATCACAACGGCACACGACGGTAAAGAAGTTCTTACTTTGCGATCTTAGCGTCCTTCGTGCCTTCGTGTGAAACAAACCTTCTACGCCACGTGGATCACGAGGCGCATGTAGAAAAACAGCAGCGGCGCGGTGAAAAGCAGGCTGTCCAGTAAATCGAGTGCGCCGCCAATTCCCGGGAGCAGATTGCCCGAGTCTTTTACGTCAGTGCTGCGCTTGATGATAGATTCAGCCAAATCGCCTAGCACTGCAGCCAGTCCCAGCAGCAGCCCGAGCACCGTCGCGTGCGTCCAATTCAACACCGATAAATGGCCCGGCATGAGTTTGTAAAGCCCGAGGCTGCAAAGCGACGCGAACACAACCGCTCCGAAAAAGCCTTCCCATGTTTTCTTCCCACTGATATGCGGCACCATCAAATGCCGCCCAATGACGCTCCCCGTCAAATATGCCCCCATGTCTGAGAACTTGGTGACCGCGATCAAATACAACACGTAGAACTGGCCGGTGAGCTGCCCGCTGCTCGAACGCGGAGTCAGATACACAATTTTAGTGATGAAATTATAAAGCCAAAGCACGTAGAGCAGACCGAACAAGGTGTAAGCCATCGTCTGCAACGGCTCGTCATTGCGAAGCCGCGCGAACATTTGCCGCCCGAATACCGTCAGCAGAAAGAAAAGCAGGACCGCGACTTCGAAATCATACGAGCCTGTGGGTCCGATTTTGGAGAAGTAGTAAAAGCTGCCGGCCAGCATCACCGCTCCACAAATCATGCCGGTGATTTTGAAATTGGGCAGGCCCTTGTGATCGAGCATTCGGTAAAATTCCCAAAGCCCGATCATTCCGAACACACTGATTAACACCCAGAACAGAACCTCGTACCCGGAGAACATGATCAGTAAGGCGACTGTCCATAAGGCAACGGTGCTGATGAATCTCAGAATGAACGCGGATCGCGGGGTGAGTACGTTTGGCCCTGTTTGTTCCAGCGTCGCAGGCATGGCTCTGCATCATCCCGAATGAAGGCGCGCTATGCAAGAAGCTACCGCATCGGTGTTGCGACGGGATGCGCAACGCTTGCCCTTGGTTGTATCTGGCTATCGCTAATCAATCCTGCTATGGATTGCGCCCGCTGTGAACGAATCAGCCGCAAAAGCAATCGATCGCCGGCCCATTGCCACTCGAAATCGAAAATGGGCACAGTCAGTAACCGCGTGGCTCGCTTTTCGCAATGTATCGCCGAACGCAATTTCGATTGCTGGCATGTGCGCCTGTATCGCGGCGGGCGTGGCGCTGGGCCTGACTTCCGTTGAATACAATCGAGTCTTCTGGTTTATCGCCGCACTTGGCGCGCAACTGCGGCTAATAGCAAACATGCTCGACGGGATGGTCGCGCTCGCGTCCGGTCGCGACTCGAAAGTAGGCGAGCTTTACAATGAAGTTCCAGATCGCGTTTCGGATGCGGCGGTCTTCATCGGCGCGGGTCACGGCTGGGGCGGAAACATTGCGCTTGGTTACATCGCTACGATTCTGGCAGTCTTCACTGCTTACGTTCGCGCCGCAGGAAAAATCGCCGGGGCGCCTAACGAGTTTTGCGGTCCGATGGCCAAACAACACCGGATGCTGGTCATAACAATCGTTTGTTTGTATTCGTTGGTCGTTCCGAGATCGTGGCAGAGCTTCCACTTGGGTGATTTCGATGTTGGCGTGATGAGCCTTGGTCTCGTGTTGATAATCGCCGGCTGCGTTGTCACGGTGGTTCGCAGGCTACGCCGAATCGCACTCGCTTTGAGATGAACGAAACGACCTGGCAACGATTGTTCGGATTCCGTCACGCTTTCGATAGTCCCGTGACAACTGTCGTCGTGTTGACAGCTGTCGTTCTGCTCGTCCTGGCGCCGCCGCTGATTTTCATCACCACGCGAGCGGCAAAAAGCAATGCCGAAAAGCGAAAGGAACTCTGGGATCGTTATCGCTCCTGGATTTGGCTGGTGCTCTGTATCCTGATTCCCATTCTCGCGGGCGCTTTTTGGACAATCCTGGCGGTGGGCACGCTGAGTCTCCTTTGTTATCGGGAGTATGCGCGGATCACGGGACTGTTTCGCGAACGCACCATCAGTTTCATCGTGGTTATCGGCATTCTCTTGATCACGTTTGCCGAACTCGACAACTGGTATCGCCTGTTTGTCGCGTTGTTTCCTTTGAGTGTCGCCTTGATTGCCATTGGCGGCTTAATTCCTGATCAGCCGAAGGGATACATCCAACGCGTCGGTCTCGGCGTGCTCGGATTCGCTCTTTTCGGCAGCGCGCTTGGTAATCTTGGCTACATAGCAAACGATTGGAACTACCGGCCGATTCTCTTGCTGATCATCTTCGCCGTGGAACTGAATGACATTTTTGCTTACATCTGCGGTCATCTGTTCGGTCGTCGAAAGTTTGTTCCGAACACCAGTCCGAACAAAACTGTTGGGGGAGCCTTGGGGGCGATCATTTTAACGACGCCGCTCGTGGCAGTGATGGCTCATTTCATTTGGCCCAATACCGCTTTGGATGATCCGATCTGTTTACTTGGTCTCGGAATAATCGTCAGCATAGTAGGTCAATTCGGAGACCTGATGCTCTCGGCAATCAAACGCGACTTAGGTCTTAAAGACACGGCGAAACTCATTCCCGGTCACGGCGGTTTGTTGGATCGTTTCGATAGCCTGATTCTGGTCGCGCCGGCTGTGTTTCATTATGTCGGGTATTTCGTCGGTTTCGGCGCTGGACAGCCGCAGCGAATTTTCTCCGGGCTTTGATTTTGATGGAACCGTGGCAGCTCCAACCAGCGCACGACACGGGCTTAACGCCGGCCGAGCGGTTTCGAAGCGTGCGACGCGAGAGCGGTCTGCTAGAAAGCATGGCCCAACAGATGTGTTTTTCGCTATTGCGAATTTACTTTTCGGTCGTTCATCGGCTGACAATCTCAGGTCGGGAGAACCTCCCGGCACACGGACCTTTTGTGCTCGCCGCGAACCATTGCAGTCATCTCGATGCGCTGGTCTTGGGAGCAGCGCTCAAGCCGCGTCATCGCGAGCGCGCTTTCCCGATCGCTGCGGGGGACATCTTCTTTCAAACCACTGCAGTCAGTGTGTTCTCCGCAATCGTGCTCAACGCTTTGCCGATGTGGCGCAAAAATTGCGGTCCGCACGCTCTTGCAGAGTTGCGTCGCAAATTGCAGGATGAAAAAGCGATTTTTATCCTCTTCCCCGAGGGCGGACGCACGCGCACCGGTTCGATGATGCCTTTCAAGCACGGACTCGGCATGCTGGTCGCGGCAACTAATGTGCCAGTTGTGCCTTGCGCTCTTACTGGAACTTTTGAGGCCCTTCCCCCAAACCGAAAGATTCCCCGGCCCGCGAGTATCAATTTGGCGATAGGAGAGTCTTTGTCGTTTGGAGCGACTTCAAACAATCGTGAAGGTTGGTCACAGATTGCGCGAAGGCTGGAATGTTCAGTGCGCGACTTCCTGAGTGATGCAGACAATCCTGTCTGCATGTCTTAGCTCGCAGGCAGGATTGTCTGCGTCACGAGTTTTCCGCGTATCGCTCCAGTTTTTGTGCCAGATCTGGAGGAACGTGCGCGACGATCAGGGCATCATTGCCCTCGTATCGCAGTTCGAGCACGTGACCAACCCGATGGATTTCCGCGATCAACGCGCTTTCATTTGCAGGAATGCGAAATCGCGAGCGCAACCGCCATGAACTGAGTGCGCCTTCCAGAGCTTCCACGAGTTTATTGACTCCTTCTCCAGTGCGTGCGGAAATGGCCACGCTGTCGGGAAAGCGTTTGAGGTAGGAATTGACGACTTCGCGATTCGCAAGATTGTCGATCTTGTTGAACACGATCAGCGTTTGCTTGCCGTAAGCGTCGAGTTCTTTGATGACTCGATCGACTGCTTCCATTTGCTCGTCCACACGGGAATGACTTAGATCGGCAATGTGAATGAGCAAATCGGCTTCGCTGACTTCTTCCAGTGTCGCCTTGAAGGATTCAATTAGCGTGTGTGGAAGCTTTCGCAGGAAACCGACCGTATCTGTGAGCAGAACTCGCTGTTTGTTAGGCAACACAAGACTGCGCGTGGTGGGATCGAGCGTCGCGAAAAGTTTGTTCTCTGCTATCACGTCTGCTCCCGTCAGCAGATTCAGTAAAGTCGATTTTCCTGCGTTGGTATAACCGACTACGGCAGCGACCGGCCACTGATGGCGTTTTCGCCCCTGTCGTTGGATGGCTCGCGTCTTCCGCACCGACTCCAATTCGCGCTCGAGCCGCGCGATTCGTTCCTGGACGCGTCGGCGATCGACTTCCAATTGCGTTTCACCCGGGCCTCGGGTGCCGATGCCTCCGGTCTGGCGCGACAGGTGATGCCACATCCGAGTGAGCCGCGGCAAAAGGTATTGCAACTGCGCCAGCTCGATTTGCAATCGGCCTTCCCGGCTGCGCGCACGCTGGGCAAAAATATCGAGGATCAATTGCGTTCGATCGAGCACCTTGCGGGCGAATAAATTTTCTAGGTTGCGTCCCTGTGCTGGTGAAAGTTCATCGTCAAAAATGACCGATGTTACGTGTTGATCCTGACACGATTCCTTGATCGACTCCGCTTTGCCACGACCGATGTAGTAGGGCGCGGTCGGCTTCTGCAATTTTTGCGTGACTGTGTCCACGACCTCGGCCCCGGCGGAGTTCGCCAGTTCGCGCAATTCATCAAGCGAATCGTGCAAGTCCCACTTTGAGACGCCTTCCTTTTCCAGGCCGATCAGCAGCGCGCGCTCTCGGGATTTCTGCGGACGTGTTTCAATCATCCCGTGTGCCGGTCTCCGAGAGCATTCGGAGCAAGATCCATTTCACTGCTTCGTTATGAGTAACAAACGACAGGTTCAGCGGCGAAAAATTAGTTTGCCGCCGAAACCAGGTCAACTGTCTTTTGGCATAACGGCGCGTGGCTTGCTGAATTTCCGCGACGCACTGCCGTAGCGATTTTTTTCCAGTGAGGAACTCCTCGATTTCGCGAAAACCGATCATCTGCGATGCGGTTGCACTCGTTACGCCGGCAGCGCGCACTTCTTCGATCACGCCGCGCTCAAACATTTTTTCCACTCGTTGATTGATTCGTTCGTAAAGCTCCTCGCGGTCGCGAAAGACAAAGACGCCTCTTCCCGGTGACGCAGACAATCCTGTCTGCGTTCCTTCAAGGAGGGGCGATCTCCAGCTCGCCCCGAGCGGCGGACCAGAAACCGCCGCTTTTTGGAAACCCTCGCGGGCAGGATTGCCTGCGTCACGCACCCATTGCTCGCGCTGTGCGGAAGCAGGCTTTCCTGTGAGCAAGCAAATCTCCAGCGCCCGTACGACGCGACGACGATTTTTGACGTCGATCTTTCCTGCCGCCTCTAGGTCGAGCTCGACAAGTTGCGAGCACAATTCATCCAAACTCATCGCGTTGAGTCTCTCACGCAACTTGGGATCCAATCCCGGCAAAAGTGCCAGTCCATGAGTCAGCGTCTTGATATAGAGTCCGCTTCCGCCGACGACGATTGCGAGCTTGCCGCGCGAATTAATTTCTTCGATCGCGTAGTTTGCGCTGCGTCGATATTTTTCTGCGTTCATCTCCTCAGTGAGCGGCACCATGCCGATCAGATGATGTGGAGCCTTGGCCAACGTATCGCCGTCCGGTTTTCCCGTCAGGAGATCAACTCCTTGATAGATTTGGAAGGCATCCGCGCTGACAATTTCGGCACCTAATTCATGCGCGATATCCGCCGCAAGCTCGGATTTCCCCGTTGCGGTTGGACCGACGATAAAGTACGCGCGTCCCATTTTGTGAACCAAACTATTCGCTCCGCCGTTTGTCGAGACCGATGCAGTTCGAGCTTTATGAGCGATCTGCAGGCTTGATTTCCTTAAGGCTTTTTACTTAGATTGCGGCGTGAGCGCCGTTGATCATTCTCAAAGCTCACGTAAAAGTAAATTCCTCGCGCCCTGCCAGCGGGAGTTGCTGGGCTCGACTAACGAGAAGTCTCCGATTGCCGGGCCAAAACGGGCCATCGCATTTACTACCACACATTGGAGTGTGGTCTTGGAGGCGCAAACTGAATCACCCGCCGCGCAACAAGCGCTCGAAAAACTCTGCCAAATCTATTGGCCCCCGATCTACAGCTTCGTGCAAAGAAAAGGCGCTAATCCAGAAGAAGCAAAGGATATCACCCAGGAATTCTTCGCAGATTTATTGGAGCATAGGAGCCTGACTGCCGTCCGCAAAGAAAAAGGGCGCTTCCGTTCCTACCTTCTCGGAGCGTTAAAATATTTCCTGGCCGACGAACACCGTCGTGCAATGGCGATTAAGCGGGGGAAAGGACAACGGCTTATCCCGCTGGAAGAACTTACCGTAGACGAACGGACGGAGACGGAACCCGCCGATTTGATCACCGCGGAGCAAATTTACGACCGTCGGTGGGCCTTAACGTTGTTAGAACGCGTGCTCGGGCTTTTGAAAAAGGAATACGTCGCGGCGGGCAATGCTGCGCTGTTTAATTGTTTGAAGCAATTACTTCCTGACGAACCCGGTTCTCCTTCGCAAGCGGAGATTGCCGGCCAACTGGGAATGACCGCCAATGCAGTCAGGCAGGCGTTTCACCGATTTCGACAGCGCTATCAATTGTTATTACGAGAAGAGATTGCGCAAACCGTTGCTACAGCTGGCGATGTTGAAGATGAGCTTAGACATCTGATTGCTGTAGTCCGGGCCTAACGTGTGGCAGTTCGCCGGGATGGCGACTTTAATTAGAGCTTGTCGAAAATGCGGCGGCAAAATTTTCTCCGACGCACCGGAAGGTCTTTGTACCGGCTGCGCACTCGAATCAGCGCTTGCGAGCTTTGCCGGTGCTGTACGCGGTGCAGACGGCAGGCTCGTGGGGTATCCGCAGACGGATGATGCACACGCTGAGTCGCACATAGAGAGGTCTCCGCGTTTAGCAAAGGTCCTTGGCGAGCTGGGCGACTACGAGTTACTTGAGGAGGTCGGGCGCGGTGGACAAGGAGTGGTGTTTCGGGCCCGGCAGAAGAGCCTCAACCGGATAGTTGCACTAAAAGTTATCGGCCTCGGGCAGTGGGCCACACCCGCGCATCTCAAGCGCTTCCGACTGGAAGCAGAAGCTGCGGCGAGCCTTGATCATCCCTGCATTGTCCCGATCTACGAGATAGGCGAGCGGGATGGCCAATGCTATTTCAGCATGAAGTTCATCGAAGGCGGCCAGCTTGACGAAGTAGTCAAACAGTCGCCGATATCGATGCGACAGGCAGTGGAACTCGTCGCCAAGATAGCGCGCACTGTGCATTACGCGCACGAACACGGCATTTTGCATCGAGACATCAAGCCGGGAAATATCCTGCTCGACAAAATAGGCGAACCGCATCTGACTGACTTTGGACTTGCCCGGTTAGTTGAATCTGAGAGCGCGGTTACGCGGACCGTGGAGGTACTGGGCACACCGAGTTACATGGCGCCAGAACAAGCTGCGGGCGGCAGGGCGAAGGTAACTAACGCCACAGATGTCTATGGGCTAGGGGCAGTACTGTACCAGCTTCTAACCGGCCATCCGCCTTTTGCAGGGGGAACAACTTATGACACGATCAAGTTGCTGCTTGAAACCGAGCCGCGACAGCCGCGTTTGTGGAATCCGAAGCTGGACAGAGATATTTCGACAATTTGTTTGAAGTGCCTCGAGAAGGATTCGCAGCGCCGTTATTCTTCGGCTCTCGCACTTGCCGAAGACCTTGAGCGCTGGTTGAGACACGAACCAATCCACGCGCGACACATCGGCGCCATTGGCCGAGCCAGGAAATGGCTGCAGCGAAATCCGACGACTGCGACATTAGTGGGATTGTCGCTTGCTCTGGTAACGGCACTCGGTGTCATTCTCTG
>JBLMXH010000272.1:0-4808 GCA_050257685.1 Nitrospirota bacterium | reverse complement strand
GATAAGAAAAGGGTATCAATCTGATGATTTTGAGTGAACTCTCGCAAATCTTGCTTTACCAGATCAAGATTGGCATCGAGATCGCGGCCAGCGTTGCGCACCTGATGATAAAAGATTTCCGCTTGTTCAGGCCAATAGCCGGCGGCCACTCGTTTAAACTCGACACTTTGTGAAAGTAGTTCCAACAGACGCGCTTCAGCACCTGCGAACCCGATGCGACGACCAGTGCAGTACCGCCTGAATTCCTTCTCAGTCCATGCCAGAAAAAGCAGCGACGCCTCTTTGTCGGGGTTTCGATATGAGCCAGGAGCTCTGTCGAGAATTAGCTTGGAAACCAAATGTTCGTTAGGCCAATTCGCCTCATGAAAATCCAGGTAGTCAGCCTTTTCATAAGCCTGGCGCAAACGTCGCGCATGTTTGGCACTCAGGCCGGGGTTCGTATACGCTCGCGTCCCGGACACTGGTCCATCTGCAAACTCGATTCTGCCCAGCTGTTGCTCCTGGTCAGCCAGAAGGTAGGCGAGTTCCATGTCTCCCAGACGCAGGAAGCAAAATGGCCTGCGCTCGCGCATGAGTTTCGACACGAGCTGCGCTTCGGCCACGCGAACGTCATAACCGTCCTCCTTCTTTCCAAAGGTATTTCCAGATGGTGGAGGACAGCTTCGCAGCAACTCTTCGTAGAAGGTCATTGCTTCGTTCGTTGAATCACCGGTGCCTGGCACAGACGCCCTACAACTTCTCGTTTTCCGCCATGTGTCAGCATTGATTTTAAAGCCTGAAAGACAGGCTCGACCTCGAGCTTTTTCATACATGCAATGTCGTTCGGACAACCGTCAACCCAATGCAGAACCGGCGTTCTATTGTGACAAAACAAGCACGGCACATAACCAAACAAGCCGAGCACCTGCGACTCCGGCGGCAATCTGGAATCGGGATCCACAGACCCAAATAATCCGATGACTGGTGTACCAACGGCTCCCGCCACATGCACCGGGCCTGAATCAATGGAAACGACCAAATCACAAATGGCGATCAGCGTCACGAGTTCCTCCCCGTTAAGCCGGCCGACCAATGATCTCACACCCGTTAGATTATCATATTCAGACGATCCATCGCCTTTATTAGCCCCGAACTGCAAGATCACAGCATCGTATTCTGAGTGAATCTTGTTGATCAGCTCCTGCCATTTGGCGACTTCCCACTCTCTCACGCGCCAACTCGGGCCTGGATTAATGCCGATCAACAGGAGAGGCCCAGGCGCTTTGGAGTCCAGACCGAATGCAACCCGGGTCCTTTCGATCGCAGCCGGTACCGGATACAACCTTGGTTGGCGCTGCGTCAGGCTGAATCCGCAAGATTCAGCGAGATCATCGATGAGGTGAGTGCTCGTCCCGAATGTTCGCGACAACCGCTCGCCTGTCGTCTGCGGGTTGTAAATTGCAGTCACCAGACCAAAAAACCTGGCATTCGCTGGCACGGCAAATGGATGGACCCACGTCTTATTCGCGTACACCAAATCGGCCGACCCAGAGATTCCTACGACGTCGCGCCAGATTGCCGCGGTGACAAAGACAATCAGGATTCTCGCGTGTCGCCGACGAACTTCATTACATATCGGCAATGTGCAAACCACGTCTCCTATTCCGCCGCACCGGCAAATAATCACGGCTCGCTTGCGATGCCGAACGCATTGGTAAACCAGCCACACGGTAAAAGGTATCCATCCACGAGCCTGAAGTTTGAAACGGAAAAACCGACGCCACCACGGCCTCAGTGCAGAACGCAGTGGAGCAGGCAGGATTGACAGGACAACTTCTCGAAGACTAATCACAGCTAGTTGGCGGAACACGACAACGTTGTTCAGCGCGTGTGCCGTCCGCTTGATCGCCCAGCTTGATCGCTGCCGGCCTGAGGCGCCGGATCAACCGCCTGAGCCGGGTTCGAATCGCTAATGACATTGTAAATTGGTTCCAACGGTTGAGACACCAGTATCCTCCATAGGCGGCGCAGCCCATAGCTAACACTTTTAATGGCATCAGTCGCACCAGACGGGATGCAGATTCCCAGTATAGTCGTCTTGCCTCCCGATACCGTCCGCGTTCTGCGAGACTACGAAGAGACGCGCACCAGACTTGGCATTCCCGCGACCTCAAGAGTCGGTGGTAGCGGCCGGCAAAATGAACGTCCAAAAGATCAATCGCTTTTTGATTGCACTCTAGTTGATAGGCGGCCGACTTGGCGGTCCACATGCCTCCTGCATGGATCCGCCAGCAAGACATCACTTCGTTTAAATAACCCACGGGGCCTTTCGCGGCATAAAGTGCAAACACGCACGCATCCCAAAGCAGCACGACATCATTGAGCCATTCCGGAAGTGTCACTGATTCCCGCCGCACGAGCACGCTGGAGGTATGCATGGGGTAGCCCTTGAGGAAATCAGCCAGGTCATATTCCGGTTTGCGAACGGCCGGCCCGAACGGTCCGGCATCTTTTTCGGTTCCATCCGTTAAAGTGGTAACGAGTTGGGTCTTGGTTCCACACATCGAATAGTGCGGGTTGGATTCCATCAAGATCACTTGCTTTTGCAATTTTTGTGGCGTCTGCCAATAATCGTCCCCGTCCAACCAAGCAATGTATTTTCCGCGGCAGGCCCGCCACACCGCTCCGTAGTTCCTAGACATGCCCATGTTTTTTTCCGGCAGGAGCGTGCGGATCAGGTTCGGATATTTCCCGGCATACGCTTGCAGGATTCCCCGCGTGCCATCCGTGGAACAATCCTCCCCGATCACCAATTCCACCACAAATGCCGCCTCCTGCATGAGCACACTTTCAATTGCCTGCGCGATGAAGTGCTCGTGATTGTAGGTGATCATTGCCACGCTGACCATGGGCTGGTCACAGGAGGTTTGTTCAGCAAGGCGGATCATGGATTAATGTTTCAACTGGCCTGCGATAGCGATTCGGGCATCTGATAAAGGCCGATCCCGAAACCGGACTCTCCGCTGACCACGCACTCTTTAGTTTCATGCTCGGCAGTGAACTCCGTCCAAAAGCGCGCTACACCTTGCGTCCACTCTGCGGGATTCGACGAGATATCGTGAAACGCGATAAGGCCACCGGGAGCCACAAGTGACGAATACATTTCGAAGTCCTGCCATACCCCGTCGCGAGAATGGTCGCCGTCAATAAACAGAAATTCGACTGGTCGCCCATCGAGCGCTGACATGACACGTTCGCGGGTATTTTCGCTATGTGAGTCGCTGCCCATGAGCAACGTCACGCGCTGCGATTCGACGGCGAAAGCTCGACGGACGAGGGCGAATGGCGACCAGGCGCCGAAGCGACCGACTGGCCTGCTATCGACGGCAAGCAGATGGGCGTCGCGAGCGGCGGCGCGCGACCACAGGAAGAAGGTGCCCCCAAAATCGAGCCCGATCTCGAGCACGACGCGTGGTCGTAGTGTGCGAACGAACTCGAACAACCAACGGATCTCCTCTCTTTTCTGCGCAAGTTGGAGTTTCGCCCTTGCGAAGCGGTATGCCTCGTCAAATGTAACGTTCGGCGAAACCTTGCGGATGTAGCGCACCTCTCGTACAGCTGCCGTGTAATGGCGTACGTACCAGCCGATCGCCGGTCTCAGATTCGTGATATTCATTTTGCAGTCACCGCGACGGTAGGGATTTCATCGGCCAAGTCGATGAGTTGATTGCAATTGGCCACGGCACTCGGTCGGTGGGCGGCTACAACCATGGTCAGTTTGCCAGTCAGACCACGAAGAGCCCCGAGCAGCTTTGACTCGGTCGCTACGTCCAACGCGCTGGTGGCCTCGTCCAGAATCAACATGGAGGGACGACGATAAAGAGCACGGGCGAGCCCGAGGCGCTGGCGTTGGCCGCCGGAAAGCCGGATACCGCGCTCACCAACATTCGTATTAAAACCATCAGGCAATTCTCCTTCCACGAAATCGAGTATCTGTGCCAACTCACAAGCTTCGCGCAATCGACTTTGATCGATCTCGTCGTCTGGCAAACCGAATGCGATGTTGCGCGCAATTGTGTCGTCGATGAGAAAAATATCCTGTGGCACATAGCCAACGGAAGCCTGCCACGAAGGCACAAGCGCGGGTGTTAGACGTTGCCCATCGATGAGAATCTCGCCTTCCGTGGGCTGGTACAGCCCAAGCAACAAATCAACGAAAGTCGATTTTCCGGAACCTGTTGCACCAATCACACCCAGCGAAGTGTTCTTGGAGATCGAAAGAGAAATCCCCTCCAACGTCGGCCGCGCTGCGCCGGGATAATGATAACCGACGTCACATAGCGTGATGGCGTTTTCCCAACGCAGGGGACTTGCAGAAGCGACCACGTCTGCGCCGGCTACAGGCGCAACCGGCCTCTCAGACTCCGCAGCAACGAATTCGTCGTACACCTCGTCGACCGCGTGACGCATGGAGCTGACCTGCGTGAGCTGAGAGTAGACTAACTGAAGGGAAGGCAGTAACCGATAACCGGCAAGCGCCATGACACCGAGGTTCGGCAGGATGTCCGAAAAATCACGTCCCCTTGCCGCCAAAACTAATACCGCGATAACGAGACCGCCGAAAGCGAGCGGTTCCACCAGATACCGTGCGCTGTTGGCGAAAACAGGCGTGCGGGCATACATCCGCGCGATAATGGTGGAGTGAACAGCAAATCGGCCGAGAAAATGTTCCTCGGCGCGATGCACTTTTACGGGCTTGATCCCGCCAAGCATCTGTTGCGCCTCGCGATACGACCCGGCGACATGTGTTTTTAGATTCTCATCCACCA
>JBLMXH010000271.1:0-7024 GCA_050257685.1 Nitrospirota bacterium | reverse complement strand
TCGGCGACCTCACGGTTTTTGAGAACGTCGAATTACCGCTGACGTACCGCGGCACTAGTGCTGCCGATCGCAAAGCGCTGGTAACTGAAGCACTGGAGCGCGTAGGCATGGCTCATCGGGCAAAACACCTGCCGAGTCAGCTCTCCGGCGGTCAACAGCAGCGTGTCGCAGTTGCCCGCGCGCTTGCGGGCAGACCGGCGATCCTGCTCGCGGACGAGCCGACTGGTAATCTTGATTCGCACAATGGCGAAGCGGTCATGCATCTGCTTCGCGAACTGCATCAGGGCGGCGCTACGATTTGCATGGTTACGCACGATGAGCGTTTCGCTCAACACGCAGATCGCACGGTGCATCTTTTTGATGGCCGCATTGTTGAGGACCGCATGGCTGCATAAAACTCAACCGCTTAATCGAAGCGAAAAGAATGCAGACATTTTTCCAGGATCTTCGCTTCGGTTTTCGGATGCTTCTGCGCAGTCCTGGATTTTCTGTTCTTGCGCTGCTTTGCCTGACTCTTGGCATCGGGACCAACGCCGCGGTGCTTAGTTGGATCGAAGGAATTTTGATCAGGCCGTATCCGCTGGTCGCACACCAGGACCGTATGTATGCCTTGAACGCTACAACTCGTGGCGAGACGGGATATACAGGCCTCTCTTATCCTGAATTTCGCGATTACGAAAAGAACTCCACGCTCTTTGAGTCATTCATTGTTGATAAGATTACAGGCACAACGCTTAGCGTTGGCGATCGCGCTGAGCGAGCCTCGGGCGCAATTGTCTCCGCGAACTATTTCGATGCGCTTGGAGTGCGACCCATTCTTGGTCGCGGCTTTAAGCCGGAAGAAGGTGAAGGTCGCAACGCACATCCAGTAACGGTAATCGGTTACCGCACCTGGAAGGATCGTTATGGTGGCGATCCGAATATCATCGGTCGAACGCAGTATTTGAATGGCGTTGAGCACACGATCATCGGTGTCGCGCCGGAAAAATTTCACGGCACCTTCATCGGGTATTCTTTTAATTTTTGGGTGCCGGTCTCGATGCAGGAGACGTTCGATTCGCCTGGTTACAAACTCGAGGACCGCAGTGCGCGTTGGATTGAAGGCTACGCATTTCTCAAACCCGGCGTAACGCGCCAGCAGGGCGACGCTGAGCTTCACGCAATTTCGCAACGGCTGGAGAAGGATTATCCGGCAACGAATCGCGGCCATGACCTCTCGCTTTCGCCGTTGTGGAGAACGCCGTTCAATCAGGCGGGGAACATGACCTCGACGCTCGCCATTACCATGGCGGTCGTCTTTTTTGTTTTGCTTATCGCGTGCGCGAACGTAAGCAACCTTTTACTTGCACGATCGCTGCTGCGGCGGCATGAAATGACGATGCGCCTTGCACTCGGTGCAGGGCGGCGCCGTCTGATCAGGCAGCTTTTTACCGAAGGTCTGCTGCTTTCACTGATCGCCGCGCTCGGTGGAATCGCAGTGGCCTATTGGTGCCGGAATATACTCGTGCTCGCGTTCCCATCGCCTGCGGCTGGAATTGTAATTGATCTCCCGGGGCAACTCGACTGGCGCGTAATCGTGGTGAGTGTCGCGATTTGTATCACCGCTACGATGTTTTTTGCGCTGGTGCCCGCAATCCAAGCCAGCCATATCGATCTTTCAGATGCACTTAAAAGCGAAGGCGGCGGTGTAGTACGTAGCACCAACGGATCGCGACTGCGCTCAGGTCTGGTGCTCGTTCAGGTGTCATTGAGCTTCGTGTTACTCGCTGGCACAGGCCTGCTCTTGCAAAGCCTGCTGCGAATGCAGAAGACCAGCCCGGGTTTTTCTACCGACATTGTTGTTTCCGGCGTCGACATGGTCTCGGCCGGATACAACTTGGAACGTGCAAAGGCTTTCGACACTCAACTACTTGATCGAGTGCGTGAGATTCCCGGTGTGGAATCGGCAACCGTGACTCGGTTAATTCCATTCAGCTATGGTAATTTTTCTACCGCGTCGCTGACAATTGATGGATATCAACCCGCGCCCGATGAGCAACTCAATTCACCGTACCTGGAAGTAGGCGAGGACTATTTCAAAACATTAGGTATTCCAATTGTATCCGGCCGCGAATTTCAACGCACCGACGACGAGAACGCGCCGCTCGTGGCGGTCATTAATGAAACCATGGCGGCGAAATATTGGCCGGGCAAGGAACCAGTCGGGCAGCGGCTTAAAGTTAAGAATCGTTGGCTGCAAATCGTCGGAGTGGCGAAAAATGTGAACTACGAAAATAAGGTCGAGCTCCCCAGGACATTCTTCTATGTGCCGGTGCGACAGAATTTTTCGGAGAGAAATAACCTTCTCGTCCGCACACGCGAACCTCTGAGCGCGTTCGGGATTGCGCTCGCGCGCGAAGTACACAAGCTTGATCCTAATCTTGCGCCTACTGCTCCGTTCCGCGTCCAAGAACAAGTGGACCGGAAAGGATATACGCAGCGGCTCGCGGCGACGTTGATCGCAATCTTTGGAGCAATGGCCTTGTTTCTCGCGGCCATAGGTCTCTATGCCGTCATGTCTTATTCCGTTTCGCAAAGCACGCGCGAGCTGGGTTTGCGAATGGCGCTCGGCGCTAACGCCAGAGATCTTTTGAGGCTCGTCGTTTCACGAGGTTTGCAATTGACCGCGGCAGGAATCGTTATCGGCGGCATCGCTGCCTTGATGTTGACCCGTTTAATGGGCGATCTGCTCTACAAAGTCAGTCCACATGATCCGCTGGCGTTTGGATCCGCGCTCGCGGTGATCACCATCGCCTCTTTGGCTGCATGTCTTTTGCCCGCTTGGCGAGCGACACGCGTCGATCCGGTCCAGGCCCTGCACGAACAATGATGAATTAGCCGAGACCTTTTTATGCTCAAGGACATTCGATTTGCTCTGCGCCAGCTAGTAAAGCAACCAGCCTTTACAACGATCGCCATTCTCACCATTGCGCTCGCGATCGGCGCGACCACCGCTGTATTGAGCTTGGTCAACGGTCTGCTTGTTCGTCCGTTACCTTATCGGGACTCGCAGGGGCTCGTTCTGCTGCTTCAGCATTTCAAATCGCAAAATCTCGAGCGCATTCCTGTCTCACCGCCGGAGTTCAAAGACTACGAAACGCGCGCGCGCAGTTTTGAGAAGCTCGGCGCATTCGGGTACACGAATTTCAATCTCGCCGCCGAAGATAGGCCCGAAAGGATCACAGGGTCGACTGTCACTGCAGGCGTGTTGCCGCTGCTTGGTGTTTCACCGATCAAAGGTCGATTTTTTGAACCCGAAGAATGTACCCTCGGCCGGGACGATGTGGTGATCATCAGCGCGCGACTGTGGCAACGTCGGTTCAACAGCGATCCGCAGATCATCGGGAAGAAGCTTCTTCTCAACGGCAAAAATTTCACCGTCGTGGGTGTAATGCCGGCAACGTTCGATTTTCCACTTCAGCTGTTCAATCTCGGCAATGGCGGTCAATTCGGCGGGCGCGCAGAAATTTGGAAGCCACTTGCGTTCACCGATGACCAGATGAAAGCGCGTTATTCCCGGAGCTTCTGGATCATCGGGCGCCTGGCGCCAGGAACCTCAGCGGAGCAAGCGCAGGCGGAAGTCGAAACCATCAACGCCCAGATGCGCCGCGAACACACGAACAATTACTCTCAGGATAACAGTTTTGGCGGTGACGTGTTCCTGCTGCAGGACCTGGCGGTCGCCGGTATGCGTCCAGCGCTGTTGATCCTGCTTGGCGCGGTTTTTCTCGTCGTGCTGATCGCATGCGCAAATCTCACCACGATGTTGCTTGCGCGTGCGGCTGCTCGCGAGCGCGAGATCGCAATTCGAGTAGCGCTCGGCGCGGGTCGAGGGCGACTGCTGAAACAAGTATTCACTGAAAGCGTGTTACTCGCGCTGATCGGCGGCGCAGCGGGGGTTGTTCTCGCGTTATGGGGTGTCGAGGTATTGAAAACAATCGGTGCCCAAACCGTGCCGCGTCTGGGCGAAGTGAACCTCGATCTGGTGGTGTTAGGAGTGACGCTGGCAATTTGCGTCGGTACGGGAATGATTTTCGGTGTTGCTCCCGGTTTGGCCAGCTCGCGGCCGGAGCTCACAGAGGCGCTCAAGGAAGGCGGCCGAAGCTCAACCGTGGGCACACGGCGCAATCGTTTGCGCAACGGACTGGTCATTGCCGAAGTGGCCCTCGCGCTGGTACTGCTCAGCGGCGCCGGGCTTCTCATTAAAAGTTTCATGCGCCTTGAAAACGTGAATCCCGGTTTCAATCCACATAACGCGCTGACGTTGGAGATTTCGCTGCCCAAGATCCAATATCCGGACGATCCCTCGATCATTCGTTTTAACGACGAAGCGCATCGCCGAATCGCTGCACTGCCGGGGGTGGAGGCGGCGGGGTTCAGCACCATCGTGCCACTTGGTGGGACCAATAGCGATTCATCTTTTGCGATTGAAGGGCGGCCTTCAGACAAAAACTCTCCGAGCCCTGATGAAGAACTGCGCGAGGTCTCGCCGGACTATTTTCGTGCGCTCGGGACACCGTTAATTAAAGGCCGGTTCTTTACCGACGCAGACAACGCGGATGCGCCGCTCGTCATCATCATTAACCAGGCGTTCGCGAAGAAATTCTGGCCTAACGAAGATGCACTGGGAAAGCGGATCGTGATGGGGGGAATGTCTGACGACCCGAAGTGGATCAGCATCGTGGGGATTGTCGGTGATATGCGCCATTTCGGTTTGGATATCGATCCCAAACCGGAGATGTACGTTCCTTTCGCCCAGAGCGCATATTTTACAACGATTTACGTAGTCAGGAGTAAGCAGGACCCGCAGGGTTTGCTGGCAGCGATCCGGCGCGAAATCCAGGCAATCGATCCTGCGGTGCCGCTCGCCAATGTCCGCAGTTACGAGAATCTGATTGCCGATTCGGTTGCGCCGCGACGGCTCTCAGTCGTTTTGCTCGGCGTGTTTGCCGGTATTGCGGTGCTGCTGGCGAGCGTCGGGATTTATGGAGTGATGTCGTTTCTTGTCGTTCAACGCACACATGAACTCGGGGTCCGAATGGCGCTCGGCGCTCAGCGCAGCGATGTGTTGAAACTGGTTCTGGTCCGTTCGCTCAAGTTGATTTCACTCGGGACAATTATTGGACTCATCGTCGCCGTGATGAGCACCCACACCTTGCGAGCATTGCTCTACAGTGTGAGCGCGTTCGACGCGGCGACATTCGCAGTAGTCACGGTTCTACTTGGCGCCGTCGCGCTGGCGGCAAGTTACCTGCCGGCGATGCGTGCAACCAGGGCAGACCCAATGGTCGTGCTAAGCGCTGAATGACATAATCATGATCAAGCTTCATCGTCTCGAACGCAGATACCCGTTAGGCAAAGAGAAGTTTTTCTACGTCCTGCGCGATATCAATCTGGACATCGCTGAAGGCGAATTCGTTTCGGTCATGGGCCCATCTGGCGCTGGTAAATCGACCCTGCTGCACATTCTGGGGATGCACGATCACGGCTGGGAGGGCGAATACTTCTTGAACGACACGGCTGTGCATCACTTGAAGCCGAAAGAGCGCGCTACGCTTCGGAATGAGCAGATCGGATTTGTGTTTCAGCAGTACCATTTGCTGGATGACCTTACGGTGTACGAGAACCTCGAAATCCCACTGTCGTATCGCCGTTACAGCAAAAGCGAGCGCTCCGCGCTGGTGGCCGACACGCTCGATCGGTTTCAGATCGTTGGGAAAAAGGATTTATATCCGCGTCAGTTATCTGGCGGACAACAGCAACTCGTAGGCGTAGCGCGGGCAATCATCGCTGATCCCAAGCTTTTGCTCGCCGACGAGCCGACGGGAAATCTGCACTCCAGCCAGGGTGAACAAATCATGGAGCTGTTTCGCAAGCTCAATGACGAGGGAATGACCATCGTGCAGGTCACACACTCGGACAAAAATGCTTCGTATGGAAAACGCGTCATTCAATTACGTGATGGATGGATCGTTAACGAGTAACGGGAGAAATTCGCCATGATCCTAGATTCTTTTCGGCAGGACTTTCGAGTTGGACTGCGTGTTTTGTTCAAAGACAAGACGTTTTGTTTTCTGGCAGTGCTGGTGCTGGCTCTCGGTATTGGCGGTGCAACGACCCAATTCACCATCGTTAATGCGATCGTGTTGCGCGGATTCTCCTTCCCGCATCCGGAACAGTTAATGAGCGTTGGCCTGATCGATCCCAAGGCCAGCGATCAAAACAACAATTTCGGTCTCGGCAATATTCCGACCGCACAGGATTACGAAGACCTGAAAGCGGCGCAGAAATCATTTTCGATGATGGCCGGCTATCTCAATGGATCGACAATCAACGTCACTTACAAAAATAATCCGCAGCGTTATACTGGCGGTTACGTAACCGAAGATTTTTTCAAGATCATCGGTGTGTCGCCGGTCCTGGGCCGCGATTTCACCGCCGAGGACAACAAACCAGGCGCGGAAAAGGTCGCTATCCTCGGCGACGAAATCTGGCGACGCGATTTCGGCGCCGACCCAAACATTGTCGGCCAAAGCGTCCGAATTAACGGCAAAGCCGCGACCATCATCGGGGTGATGCCACCGAATTTTAAGTTCCCCGTTTCGGAGGAGCTCTGGACGCCTTTATATAATGAGTTTCCGCCGCAGCCCCGGGGCGACCTGCGGCTGGGAGCGAGCAATAATGCGCCCGCAATCATGGGCCGGCTCAAGGCGGGTGTGACCATTGATCAGGCGAATGCGGAGTTTACTGGGCTTGCTCGCCATTTGGCAGAGGACAATCCCAAGACGAATCAGAATCTGACGTCGGCGAGCGTGCAGCCGCTGCTCAATACATTCACCGGCGTCCAATTTCGTCAGACCGTCTGGGCAATGCTTGCCGCGGTCATTCTCGTGTTGCTGATCGCCTGTGTGAACGTGATGAACATGCAGTTTGGGCGTGCTGCGTTGCGGGCAAAGGAACTGGCGATTCGCGGCGCACTCGGCGC
>JBLMXH010000270.1:0-5936 GCA_050257685.1 Nitrospirota bacterium | reverse complement strand
GAAGTCGTGCAGCGGCTTGCGTACGAGAACGATAAATTGGCGCGCCGCCCGCAGGGACACAACGGTGAATACTTCGTCGTGTGCACCCTCTATTACACACCGAAGGAATCGGGTTTTACTTTCGAGCGCGGCTTTGACGCGACGCCGATTACGAAGGCCGGCCTGCACGGACGAAAATATCCGCGCGATTTTTTACGCTCCGTTAAAAAGGAGGGATTCGGCCGAATTACTACCCCTGTTAACGGCCGATATTACATCCGCTACAACGGCGGCGATTCATACGCGTTTGCTTCACATGCTACCGGCGGTGGTGGTGTTTTGGTGCCGCGTTATTCCGCGGCCATGATGGGGGGGCACCGAGGCTTGCATGGCGGAGTCGTTATCGAGACGACGTCCCCGGAGCTTCAGAAAATCTTCGGGAGCAACCGATGGAAAATTATGGATACCGGCGGCGGTCTTCGGCGATGGCAGATCGATTGCTATTTCGGCGAAGATGAGCCGCTCGGGCCCGGCAAGCTCCAGGGTCGTCCACGTGCGACTACTTTCGAGTACGCATATGCCAACGCGCGAATTGTAGATTGATGTGAAGCCATTCGTTGTCCGGCTCCGGTTTCACGGACATCTTGACTTTTTCCTTGGATCAAAAGCCGCTGATCCAGTCCTCGACCGGCCGCTCGCGGAAAAGACGTCGATAAAAGACATCATCGAATCGTGCGGCATTCCACACCCGGAGGTTGATTTAATCTTAGTCAACGAGCAGGCAGTCGGCTTTGATCACACATTGACCAATGACGCAAAAGTAGAGGTCTTCCCGGTGGAGAATCGTGGCCCGTTTCATGCGGAGAAACGATTGCAAGCTATTGGCATTTCAAGATTTGTTGCTGACGGCCACTTGGGAGGACTTACACGCAATCTTCGTCTTCTGGGATTTAATGTAGCGTATGACCAAAACGCCAATGACCGGCAACTGCTCGAGATAATGGCCAGCGACAATCGAGCGCTCCTGACCCGTGATCGGCGCCTCCTCATGCATGCGATCGTGCAACACGGATACTACCCCCGCTCCCAAAATCCGGACGAACAGACGGTCGAGGTTATCCGCCGTTTTGAACTTTCCGAATTGATCGCGCCTTTCACGCGGTGTCTACGATGTAACGCACTTTTGAAGGAAGCAGCCAAGGCCGAAATCATCGATAAACTCGAGCCGCTTACCAAAATGTATTACGACGAGTTCCGCCGTTGTCCCGATTGCAAACAGATCTACTGGTCGGGTTCGCATTTTCCCAAGCTGCAAAAGCGGATCGAAGAAATTCAGTCGCGTGTTCGAAGCAAAGCGTAGGCTTGTCACCCGTGCAACGGAACTGGCAGACTGCGCTGCCATGCTGCTTGCATTTTCGGCGCCTGCGCGGTTTGCGGGTTTAGCCGTCGCTTATGCAATCGTGATTAATGTCGCAAGTGCGCAAGGCCCGGCGCCGTCGCCGTTGATATCAGCGCCATCGCTGCCGCCGACGACTGTTCCTGTGGCCGCGCCGCAGCCGAGTCCTGCGCCCGAATTGACCAAAGCCGATTTCGAAACTTTTCTTGATGCGCTGATCCCCTCGCAATTGCGAAATCGAAACATCGCGGGCGCTGTCGTGTCGGTGGTGAAAGACGGGGAGATCTTGTTTCAAAAGGGATATGGCTATGCTGACGTCGAAGCGAAAAAACCAGTACTTCCCGATCAGACTTTGTTTCGGCCAGGTTCGATCTCGAAATTATTCACTGCCACTGCCGTGATGCAGTTGGTCGAACAAGGCAAGCTCGACCTTGACCACGACGTCAATGATTACCTCGATTTCGCAATTCCGAAAACGTATCCAGAGCCAGTTACCCTGCGGCAATTGCTTACGCACACCGGCGGATTCGAGGAAACATTGAAGAACCTTTTTGTCGCGCATCAAAGTGACATTAAACCGTTGCGCACGTACCTCTTAAAAGAGATGCCCGCTCGCATTTTCCCTCCGGGGAAAATTCCTTCTTATTCAAATTATGGATTCACCCTCGCCGGATACATCGTTGAGCGTGCCAGCGGCGAAAAATTCGAGCGCTATATCGAGAATCACATTTTGAAACCGCTCGGGATGAACCATTCGACCTTCGATCAGCCGCTGCCGGCTCAGCTCGCATCTCAAATGTCGAAAGGTTATCTCAGCGCTTCCAAAAAACCGCGCGATTTCGAATGGGTCCAAGCGGCGCCGGCCGGAGCACTCACCACAACGGCTGCTGACATGACGCGATTCATGCTCGCCTTTCTTCAAAATGGCTCGGTCGAGGGTGTCTCGATTTTAAAACCGGAGACTGTGCGGCAAATGGAGACACGGCAATTTGAATTTCATCCCATGCTCCCCGGACTCGGCATCACGTTCATGGAATATCTGATCGATCCTGTTCGCATCATCGCTCACGGCGGCGACACAGTTTACTTCCATAGCGACATGATCCTGATCCCAGACGCCCACTTTGGTTATTTCCTATCGTACAACAGCCTCGGTAAAGACGTCGGCGGCGGTCGCGGCGAAATCTGGCGCATGCTTGTGAATCGCTATTTCCCGAGCGCGGCGCAATCAAAAACAGATGTTGATCCAAGCCTGGCGAAATCAGACGGCCGTGCAGTCAGTGGTCTTTATGATGGAACCCGTCGGGGAGAAACAACATTCCTGAAGACTCTCGCGCTGGTTGGTCAGTTTAGGGCGAGCAGCGACAAGGAAGGCATCCTCCAAATCGAAGGCATGAAGAACCAGAGCGGAGAACTGAAGCGATGGCGCGAAATCGCTCCACTGATCTATCGAGAAATAGACGGGTTGGAAAGAATTGGCTTTCGCCGCGATGCGTCCGGCGCTGTCGGCGAAATGCTCCCCTTCCCTGCGATCTATGAAGGACAACGCGTTCCCTGGTACGCCAGCAAGATTTTTGTCGGTTTCCTGATTGGTGGAAGTTTGCTGCTTGCGCTCCTGACCGTGTTACTCTGGCCAGTCGCGGTCATCATCCGTAAACGATACCAGCGCCCGCTCTTCAGCACGAAAAGCGATCGGCTCCTATATTTTCTCTCACGAATTGTTTGCATCGGCGAAGTCGTTTTTATTTTGGCGCCCATCGTGACCCTCAGCCAGGGATTAGAGCACATCGTAATCCTTGGTGACGCCATTAATCCGTGGCTGCAAGCATACCGTCTCATCGGTTGGATTCTGATGGCAGGAGTCGTTCTTCTGATTATCGCGGCGGTTCGCTTTGTCAGACTGGCCGGGCATGGCCTTTGGTTTCGTGCTCACGCAATCCTTTTGGCGATTGGAGGAATCGCGTTCGGACTATTTGCCTGGCAATACCATCTTCTCGACGCGTCGCTGAAGTTCTGATTAGCAGCGCGCATAAATGAACTTCGCTCATCGAGGAATTCTAATTGGTTTCGGTATCGTCGCGTTCCCCGTTTCGATTTTTGCTTACGGCCCGCTGGGACATGAGATCGTCGGCGCAATTGCAGATGAGCGGTTGGCGAGTACGCCTACAGCCGCAAAGGTATACGCGTTACTCGATGGAATGAGATTGGAAAAGGCTGCCCTGATTGCAGACGACATCAAGGGCTGGGACAAGAAGGGGGTGAACGATCCGCGGTCGTTTCATTATTCGCCTCATCGCAATATTGATCGACAACTGCGTGATTTCTGGCGCGCGAACCAGCCAACGCACGATCCCAATGCGTTCGCGCCTTCGCACCACTGGTTTCACTACAGTGATGTTCCGGTCGCGCCCGCGCAACGATATCGCGACGGCATCAGTGGTCGCCGCAAATGGGACATTGTACACATGGTTCCGTTCTGCATCGATGTGCTGCAAGGGCGAATCTCCGAACAGAACGAACGAAAGATCACAAAGCCTGTTGCCGTCATTCTCCTCGCGCATCTTGTCGCTGATATTCATCAGCCATTGCATATCGGTGCGTACTATTTCGACGCACAAGGCCGCGCCACCGATCCAGACAAGGACAAATTAGCGTTGGCAGATGAAGGCGGAAATACGTTTACTCTCGAGCTAATCAATGAACTCCCACGCCGCCGGGGAATTCGCAAGAAGAAGCTCCATGGCTTTTGGGATTACGATGCAGTGAACGCTCTGTTTCCTGAGGTGCCCGGCATGTTGCCGAAAGAAGAACTCGAAGCACAGATCAATCCTCTGAAGCAACAACTGATCCACGAAATGGCGACGCGTGAACCGCGCAATTGGCGAATGCCGCCAAACCTTTCGCTCGACAGTTACGCAGAAGTTTGGGCGGACGAAATCCTGCCGATCGCGCGCGAAGCACACGCTCGGCTTGAATTTAGGAACGTGAAGCCGCTACTCGACAATGATCGAGTCGTTGCGGCGGGTGAGGCGATTGAAAAACCAGCGCCAAATCAAACGCCCTATCGTGCATGGGCGACCGGCATCGTGCGCGATGAGCTGCATAAGGCTGGATGGCGTCTCGCTGATTTGTTGGAAAAAGTTTTGTAGTGCTCGCCAGCTGAACTCCTGCCAAAAAAAGCAATTTTTTCAAATCACAATGCGAGCCGTCGTCCAGCGTGTTAGCCGCGCCCGTGTAATCGTGGACGGCAGCGTCACAGGAGAAATCACTACCGGTCTTGTGATCTTGCTCGGCGTGGGGCGCGACGACACTTCTGCTGTTGCGGCGGCTATGGCGGAAAGAATTGCCAACCTTAGGATTTTCGAAGACGACCAGCGAAAAATGAATCGATCATTGTTGGACGTAAAAAGCAGCGCGCTGGTCGTGTCGCAGTTTACGCTGTATGGCGACGCGCGCGGCCAACGCAGACCGAGCTTTGTTGCCGCTGCGCCGGCGGAGCAAGCAAAGAAACTTTACGAGGATTTTGCGGAAGCGCTGCGCACATTGGGAATCACGGTAGCGACAGGAATTTTCGGCGCGATGATGTCCTTGGAATTAGTTAATGAAGGTCCGGTAACCATCCTTTTGGATTCTGACAAGATCTTCTAAGCAGCCATATTGCCTAACGAACGTGCTGTCCGTCGCCACACGTATTCAATTGTCATTCTGAGCTCAGCGAAGCTGCAACGCAGAGGACGGTCCGCGAGGCCAGGCTTTCCATCTCTGGATTCAATTCCAGCGCTCCCAAGGTGGTCCCGAATCTCTCGAGAATTAAATCGCGCAGATCAGGCTTCGCTCTTCGCGCTAGCCATCTTTTTGCATTGCGCTTTCAGCTGAGCGAACTGCTCCGGGGAAAGAATTTCCTTAGCGCGACCGAGAAATGTCTGTCGGCTTTCCTTAGTACAACCTGCCTTCATACATTCGGCCTGCCACGCCTCGATTTTCGTTTTTTGATCGGGCGTGAGATTTAACAAGCCCAGATTAACACAGGCCGTCGACTGCGTATTAGCTGCGCCTTTGGCGCAACATGCGTGATCTCCTGCGAATGCGCTCGATGCGACGAGCATCGCAGCGGCAGCTAAAGTGGTAATCCTAAATTTGATCATGGTAAATGCTCAGATAGTCGCGATGCGGAGAATGTTCAAATTTTTGTGCACACACGTATCGGGCTGTAGGGAAGGCGCTCGGCCTGCCTGAGAGTTGGCAATGCTGGGAGAATTTTGAGCACGGCCGCCAACTGCCTTTCATCCGGCAAGCAATGCTATACGTGAGTCACGTATAGCATGGAAGCGTGTGCTGCTCAGTTGAACGGCTGCAACCACCCCGAGTCCAACTGAACACGCTGGAGCCGGCCTGGGAAACCGAAGTGCTTCGCGAAAATTAAAGCCAAATCGAAAAAGCGTCGTAGCAACAGCGCACCCCGAAGCGCGGAATTGTGTATTGAAGTCGCCGCCACCTTTTCGACGGCGGCGGTGCTCCGCGGGTTTTGGTCGTTTCTCCAGGCAATGCAATCATTGCGACC
>JBLMXH010000269.1:0-2708 GCA_050257685.1 Nitrospirota bacterium | reverse complement strand
GTCGATCCCAATCAGGAGATGATCGGCCTGGGCGCTGCGAATCTCGCTGCCGGCTTTTTTCAGGGATTCCCGATCAGCAGCAGCTCATCCCGCACTCCGGTCGCAGAAGCGGCTGGCGCGAAGACGCAGCTTACTGGAGTCGTGGGCGCAATTGCGGTCGCACTCCTACTGTTGTGCGCCCCCAACCTGCTGAAGGATTTGCCCAGCAGCGCGCTCGCTGCGGTTGTGATTGCCGCCGCGATCGGCTTGTTCGAATTCGCAGATTTGCGTCGCATCTTCCGAATTCAACAATGGGAATTCTGGCTCTCTATTGTCTGTTTTGTAGGCGTGGCAGTGTTCGGCGTCATTCCCGGAATCGGGATCGCCATAGTCATTGCGGTGATCGAGTTCTTGTGGGATGGCTGGCGGCCACACTTCGCGGTGCTCGGCCGGGTGGAAGGCGTTCGCGGCTACCATGATATCACGCGATATCCTGCTGCCCGCCTCATTCCAGGCCTGGTGTTGTTTCGTTGGGACGCGCCTCTTTTCTTCGCCAATGCCGAGCTCTTCCACCAGCGAATCCTCGACGCCGTCGCAGAATCGCCCACTCCAGTGCGAAGAATTATTGTTACCGCCGAGCCCGTCACGAGCATTGACGTGACTTCGGCTGACATGCTCGCCGAACTCGCGCATATCCTCACCGAATCCAATATCGAGTTGCGGTTCGCCGAAATGAAAGACCCGGTAAAGGACAAACTGAAACGCTTCGGAATGTTCGACCGCTTTGGTGCCGCCCACTTCTACCCGACAATTGGCAGCGCGGTTGACGCCTATCTCGAAGAGCACGCGGTTGACTGGAACGCTTGAGTGAGAAGCGCAACCGCTGCTGAGTAGCCGCCGGCAGGACCAAACGGCTGCGCAGTTTCGAAATTTATATTGACGTTTGTTCACAGTTTCGCTGGTCCGTTGCTCCCGGATTTAAGCGCTACGGCAACAATCCGGTCCATGGGCATAAAGCTGTTATTCACGGTCATCGCGCTCATGTTGAGTTTTACTTATCAGCAGTTCGCGAGCGACCGAACTGCACTCGCGCGCGTTACAGTCTACTGGCCAGGCGAAGGTTCAGGAAAGTCTGCCGCCTGGAGTGGTGCACGGCTACGCGAGAACCACTGTGCAGTAGATCCAAAGAAGATTCCTTACGGGAGCAAAATTTCCTTTGGTGAAGCCGAATGCATGGCTGTCGACACTGGGCCGGATGTAGTTAAGCGCAAAGCCGCTCGGTCGTTAGGCCGAACTGCTGCTGAAACCAACGCAATCGTCATTGACAGGTTTTTCGACACGAGGCAAAAGGCACTTGCATGGGAAAATGCACATCCCCATTTCATGATGGTGCGAGTTGAAACAGCTGACAGCGAGAAAGCCGCAAACTAATCAAAAAACATTATTTGCCGCTAAACAGGCGCGCTCAGGCCTCAAATTTAGTCCCGCGCTTTGATGCGATCGATTGCTTTCCGCAGTCGCCGACTCTGTAGCGGGCGCTGTACAGGTCTTCTGAATCGCATCCTTAAGTTCAGCATTTCTACGAACAGTGCGAACGCCATCGCGAAATAGGTGTATCCCTTGGGAATGTGAAATCCGAGACCTTCAGCCATGAGATTGACGCCGATAAGAAGCAGAAAGCTCAGCGCTAGCATTTTAATCGTTGGATGACGTCCAACGAAGCCGCTTACGGGGCCAGCAAAAATCATCATGACGATCACAGCCAGAACGACTGCTATAATCATGATGGCGATTTCATCGACCATTCCAACAGCGGTGATTACTGAATCGATCGAGAACACGAGATCAAGCAGAGCAATTTGCACAAGAACGGCAACCATTGATCCCACAGCGCGTATTTGCCGGTGTTCGCCCTCTCCCTCCATCTGGTCATGAATCTCGTGCGTGCTTTTCACCAGAAGAAATAATCCGCCCGCGACTAAAATGATCGCGCGGCCGGTGACATCAAAGCCGGCAATCGCAAACAGAGGACGTGTAAGGCTTATAATCCAGGTAATCGATAGCAACAGCAGGATACGCATCAGCATGGCCAGGCTGAGGCCGATAAGACGCGCTTTGCTTTGCTGACGTACGGGGAGTTTGCCGGACAGAACCGAGATGAAAACGATATTGTCGATGCCCAAAACGACTTCGAGAACTGTTAATGTTAACAGGCCGATCCATGCATTGGGATCAGCAAGCCATTCCATAATGATCGCTTAGTCTAGTGCGCTGGGTTCAGTGGCGCACGACCTTACGCTAAGTACGCTTAGATTTGCGGAGTTTAAACAAAATCGGCAGCCAGCGACGTCTTTCCCTGTGGAATCATTTTGAATCCGATCAGTCCGCTGGAGGCATCTTATCTCAAAACAAATCGCTGTTGCATCCAATGCGTTCGACGGCACTTTGCTCACTTCGCTCTCGTTACTCTATGAATACGCTTTGTCGTTTTTTTTATCTCTTTATCGCGATCGTCGTTTGCTCATTGACAACTTCCTCGGCGCAGGACCTGCCGAACACAACACGCCTGTTACGTTTTCCGACCACGAATGATCGCGACATCGTGTTTTGTTACGCAGGCCAGCTTTATACAGTCGGCAAAGACGGCGGCACAGCGCGCCGCCTGACGAGCGGCCCGGGTTACACTTCGTTTTCGCGGTTCTCTCCGGACGGCACTCAGATCGGTTTTA
>JBLMXH010000268.1:0-13661 GCA_050257685.1 Nitrospirota bacterium | reverse complement strand
AAACAAACTCTCATAGCCCGCGCTACTGATTCGCTCGGTCGAACTCAGCCGGCGCGTCGCGACCCGGATCGCGGCACTTACATGATCAACCATCTTCTGCCGATCGAGGTTGAGGTGCGTTGATGCGCTGTCGGGGGCGGTCGCCCCGGCGACCTGGCGATCACGCCCGCGTCATCGCGAACCTGTACTATGTGAAGGTATATCCTCGCACGAACCACATACGCAGTATTTCGCCGACGGCGCCGAAATGTACATGCGAGGCGCGTGCGCTCCCCGGAACTCAAATCGCGATCTTGTTTGATGTTCGCTTCTGCTTCGCGTTAAATCTCGTCAATGTCACTCGTTTTTAAGACAATTCAGACCGAAGGAATCGCTGAGCTTTCTTATCTCGTCGGCGACGATGACGAGGGAGTCGCGGCGGTTTTTGATCCGAGAGCTGATTGCGATATTTACATCGAAGCGGCACGGCATGCCGGCGTGGTTATCACACACATCTTTGAAACCCATATTCACGCCGATCTGGTGAGCGGATCGCGCGAACTGTGCGCGCGATTGGAAACCGCAAAGATTTACGCCAGCGGCGAGGGAGGCGCAGAGTACGGTTTCAATCCAGAGAAAATCAAAGATGGCGACCGATTCGCATTCGGTGAAGTGATCGTGACGGCTCGCCACACCCCAGGGCATACGCCGGAGCACATGTCGTATTTGCTCTCTGAGGCAGATCATCCTGAAGAGCCATGGGCGGTGCTCACGGGCGATTCGCTTTTTGTTTCTTCCGCCGGCCGCCCGGACTTGTTAGGCGAGAAATTTACAAAACAACTCGCCGAACAACAATTTCACACGTTGCACGATTTCTACCTGAATCTTCCCGATCACGTCATGATTTATCCCAATCACGGCGCCGGATCGCCCTGCGGCGCCGATATCGGTGCGCGGTTGAGCAGTACGATCGGTTACGAACGAAAGTTCAATAATTTTTTGCAGTTTAGTGACGCAAAAAGCTTCACCGATTTTGCAATCAAAACGGCGCCGCCGGTCCCGCGGTATTATCCGCTGATGAAGAAGGTGAACGCGGAAGGTCCGAAGGTGCTTGGAAGTCTTCCACGCGTTCCCGGTCTTTCTCCCAAGGCTTTCAAAGAGGCGATCGAAAAGAAAACCGGCGTTCTCGTTGATGTGCGCGACATGCTCGCATTTGGCGGCGGCCACATTGCTGGTGCACTCAACATTGCCGGCACGCCGATTCTCTCAATTTGGGCGGGCTGGCTGCTCGATCCGGAAAAGCCGATTCTCCTCGTACTCAGGGAGGACGAAGAGCTGGAAAAAATCCTGCGTCTGTTTGTTCGCACCGGATACACAAAATTCGCCGGATATTTGATCGGCGGAATGAAAGCGTGGCACGCCGCGGGGTTTCCGCTGGAAAGAATCGGGCAAATGAGCGTGCACGAACTGAACGAACGCAAGTCTTCGCTGCAGGTTCTCGATGTGCGTTCCCCCGGCGAATGGAAGAAGGGGCGTGTTCCCGGTGCCCACCACATTTTTGTGCCGGAACTTGGCAAACGTTTGGAAGAGCTCGATCGCAACAAACCGACTGCGGTTTACTGTGGCAGCGGCTACCGCGCCAGCATCGCCACCAGCATTTTGAAACAGCAGGGTTTCAATGAGCTTTGGAATGTTCCCGGGAGCTGGGAAGCGTGGAAAAAAGCGAAACTGCCCGTCGAGGGAGCGGACGGCGAATGAACACGGCGAGATCGCGCAGCTCAATTCCACGGTCATTCCGAGCGCAGCGAAGCGAAGTCGAGGAAGCTCGCGATGGTACGCTGAGTAATGCCGCGAGATCCCTCGACTGCGCTCGGGATGACGAGTAAAAGGGGCTTAACCAAATGAACGGGACTACGACGCTTCCACGTCGCTCTTTTGGAGAGACGATGCGCGCCGATATTTGGTGGATCCAGCCGCTGCTCGTTTTTATCGGATTGTCCACTTTCATCGTTTACTCCACGTGGGCGGCGTTTCAGGGAAAAGATTATTTTTTTGGCAATTACATTTCGCCGTTTTATTCGCCGGAACTGCTTGGTGATTCGCCCCATAGTTGGTTTGGGCCGAAACCGGCCTGGTGGCCGCAGTGGCTTTTGTTTTCCCCGGCGCTTCTCATCCTTTGGGCACCGGGCGGCTTTCGACTCACCTGTTATTATTATCGCGGCGCTTATTACAAAGCCTTCTGGGCCGATCCGCCGGCGTGCACCGTGGGTGAGCCCCGCAAAAGCTATTGGGGCGAACGTTCATTCCCGCTCATCATGCAAAATGTGCATCGCTATTTTATGTACCTGGCGCTGGTGTTTATTTTGATCCTGCTGTACGACGTTTGGAAAGCGCTCTGGTTTGTCGATCCAGTGACAGGCAAAAATTCGTTCGGCGTTGGCGTAGGCACTATTGTACTCGCGATCAATGTGTACTTGCTCGGTGGTTATACATTCGGGTGCCATTCTTTGCGGCATTTAATTGGAGGTTTTCGCGATCAACTCGCCAAGTCTCCGGCCTGTTATCGTGCTTATGCCTGCGTCAGTTGTTTGAATCGGCGTCACATGCTTTGGGCGTGGATGAGTCTGTTCTGGGTTGGCTTTACTGATTTGTATGTGCGGCTGTGTGCCATGGAAATCTGGCACGATTGGCGACTTTTCTAGCCGCCAGTAATCAGTGAAAATGTTGAAAAAATAAAACAGCCGCCCTTGTAACGTTGTAAGTCTTCAACCTTTTTAACTACGTCTTCCATGCCCGATTACGACACGTTTGACCACGACGTTTTGATCATTGGGTCCGGCGGCGCTGGATTACGTGCGGCGATTGAGGCATCCGCGGCTGGCGTATCGGTGGGCATGGTTTGCAAATGTCTTCTTGGCAAAGCGCATACAGTAATGGCGGAAGGCGGCATCGCAGCGGCGCTGGCCAATGTTGATGATCGCGACAACTGGCAAGTGCATTTTGCAGATACGATGCGCGGCGGCCAATATGTGAACAATTGGCGAATGGCCGAGTTGCACGCAAAGGAAGCGCCAGCTCGTGTGCGTGAGCTCGAGGCGTGGGGCGCCGTTTTCGATCGCACGAACGATGGGCGCATTCTTCAAAGGAACTTCGGTGGTCACAAATATCCGCGCCTTGCGCACGTAGGCGATCGTACCGGTCTCGAAATGATCCGTACTCTGCAAGATCATGGGATACATCAGGGAATCGATGTACACATGGAAGTTTGCATTACCGCGTTACTCAAAGATGGCGCACGAGTGATTGGCGCATTTGGTTATGATCGCGAGCGCGGGCACTTCAAGGTTTTTCGCGCCAAGGCGCTCGTGCTCGCCACTGGCGGAATCGGTAAAGCTTACAAGATCACAAGTAACAGTTGGGATTGTACCGGTGACGGACACTCGCTCGCATATCATGCAGGCGCAGCGTTGATCGACATGGAATATATACAGTTCCATCCCACGGGCATGGTTTGGCCACCCAGCGTGGCCGGAATGCTTGTAACCGAAGGCGTCCGCGGCGAAGGCGGAATTCTCACCAACGCTGACGGCAGACGTTTCATGTTCGATTTTATCCCCGAGAATTACAAAGCTCAGACGGCTGACAACGAGGAAGAAGGCTGGCGTTACACCCAAGGCGATAAAAACGCGCGGCGCCCGCCGGAGTTACTAACTCGCGATCATGTTGCGCGCTGCATTGTGCGCGAGATCAAGGAGGGGCGGGGGACACCTCATGGCGGTGTGTATCTCGACATTTCGTGGATCAAGAAAAAACTCTCAAACGCTGAAGAGCATATCAAACGTAAGCTCCCCAGCATGCATCACCAATTCAAAACGCTGGGCGACATCGACATTACGAGCGAGCCGATGGAAGTCGGCCCCACCACGCATTACATCATGGGAGGCGTGCATGTAGACGCAGATACTCAGATGTCCGATGTGCCTGGATTGTTCGCTGCAGGGGAATGTGCGGCCGGAATTAATGGTGCGAACCGGCTCGGCGGCAATTCGCTGTCGGACCTTTTAGTCTTCGGCAAACGAGCCGGAGAATTTGCGGCGAAGTTTGCGAAGGAAAATTCACACGGCAGAATCGACAATGACGAGGTCGATATGTACGCCCGCTCGGCTCTGGAGCCGTTCGAAAAGAGTCGCGGCGAAAATCCGTATTCGATTCAGCGGGATCTCCAGGAAGTGATGCAGCACAACGTCGGCATCGTTCGTGACGAGAGCGAAATGCACTCGGCACTGGATCACTTGAGAACTTTTTGGGAACGCTTCGAGCGTGTCGGCGTCACAGGCAATCGTGATTTCAATCCCGGGTGGCATACCGCGCTCGATCTGAAAAATCTGCTTACCATTTCCGAGGCGATCACGCGCGCAGCGCTGGAGCGCAAAGAAAGTCGCGGCGCACAATTCCGTGAAGATTATCCCGACAAGGACGATCGCTTTGCGAAGGTAAATACTGTGATTCAGAAGGCTGGCGACGGCAGCATGGAAGTTCGATTGGAACCGTTGGCGGAAATGCCGGACTATTTAAAGGGAGTGATTGAGGAGAATCGATGAAGCGATGAAGGGTTGAAGCGATGGAGCGGAAAGAAGAGGAAGTGAAACACTATAAGACCTTCGAAGATCTGGAGGTTTATCAAGTCGCGCGCGAATTTCGGAAGGCGATGTATCGAGTAGCGAGGCGACTACCGGAGGAAGAAAAATTTGCCTTAATGATTCAGATTCGGCGCGCAGCCGTTTCGCTAACGAATAACATCGCGGAAGGGCGTGGTCGCTTTCATTTCCTCGACCAAATCAAGTTCATGCTCCAATCACGTGGTTCGCTTGAGGAATTGTTAGACGATTTGAATGTCTGCCAGGACGAAGCGTACTTACCTGTTCAGGAGATCGAAGCTGTCAGGCAGGAGGGCTGGCGTCTTCATAAGCTGATCAACGGATACGTTCGTTTTTTGAGAAGGCGTATTTCTGGGAATTCCCCGCGCGTCAGGGAGGCTCCCGATGTTGATGCTCTCATCGACGAAGATCTCGAGGATTTTTTTCCTGGCCGCTTCAACACTTCATCCCTTCAAGGCTTTAACGAATGAAAACCGCTGTTTTCAAAATTTGGCGGGGGAATGTCACGGGCGGTGAGTTCCGGGATTACACCACCGGCATTTCAGAAGGAATGGTTGTGCTGGACGCGGTCAATCACATTCAGGCAACGCAAGCAAATGATCTGGCTTACCGCTGGAATTGCAAAGCCGGCAAGTGCGGGTCGTGCTCAGCAGAAATTAACGGCATGCCAAAGTTGATGTGCATGACTCGACTGAGGGATCTGCCGCTCGAAAAACCTGTGACAGTTCAGCCGATGAAAACGTTTCCCCTGATAAAGGACTTGCTGACAAACGTCTCCTGGAATTTTCGAGTGAAGAAAAAGATCAAGAAATTCAAACCGCGAACGCCTGATGCCCCAGACGGCACCTGGCGAATGCAACAGGAGGACATCGATCGTGTGCAGGAATTCCGGAAATGCATCGAATGTTTCCTATGCCAGGATGTCTGCCACGTACTGCGTGATCACCAGATGCATGACAAATTTATCGGACCGCGTTTTCTAATTCATGTCGCAGCTCTGGAGATGCATCCACTCGATACGGAGGATCGCATTGAGGAACTGCGGAATGCCTACGGAATTGGTTACTGCAATATCACCAAATGCTGCACGAAAGTTTGCCCCGAAAGCATTAAAATTACGGATAACGGAATCATTCCTTTAAAGGAACGTGTCGTGGATGAATTCTTTGATCCCCTTGGGTGGTTGTGGCGACGATTGAAGAAGAAATCGGATGAAATAAAGGTTGAAAGGTTAAAAGGTTGAGAAGCTTATGCTGTGCGCCGCGTCCGTGCCTTTTAACTATTTAACCGTTCAACTGTTCAACTTTGCGAAGCCATGACCGAACTAAAACGACTCCACAAAGACGCGATCCCCGCTGCGCTGGAGAAAGCTGAGCGTTATCGTTTGCTCAACGAACCGGGCGAAGCGGAAAGCATTTGTCTGGATATTCTTGCGGTCGATCCCGATAACCAGCAGGCCATTATCACCCTTTTGCTCGCACTAACCGATCGCTTTGAAAAAACGTACGGCGTCAGTGAGACGCAAACGAAAGAATTGCTTAGCCGCCTGAAATCGGAATATGAGCGCGTTTACTATTCCGGAATCGTTGCCGAACGTCGGGCAAAGACGAAACTCCGACAGCACACGCCGGGCTGCCGGTTTCAGGCTTACGATCTCTTACGCGAAGCAATGCATTGGTTCGAAAAAGCCGAACCGTTGAGCCCGCCCGGTCACGACGATGCGATTCTGCGGTGGAATACCTGTGCGCGCATCATTGAGCGCAACAAACTAGTACCTCGCGAAGAAGAAGAACGAATCGAATTCCCTCTCGAATAGCTGTAGCCGCTTCGCTGTCCGAAGCGCCCCTGCGGCAACAAATCGCCGGAACACTCCGAAGCGATTTACCTCGCCGTTGAAAAACGGAATCACAGAATACGTGCGAGAAGGCAATTCGTTTTGCCAATGACGTCGCATGTGATCGTTGTGCCGAAGTAGCGCTCCCCGCTGCAGGAACATAGAGGTGCAGTCTGTGTGCCCAGCAGGTTTGCAGTGGAGAAAATCTCCGAGGCGCACAAGCCGCAGGCCTATGTTCCCATGATTGCGCCACCGCAGCTCGAGCCGGCGCCAGCGGTGCAACCGAAACAGTGGTCGCCGGTCAGGATCTCGCGATTTTCGAGCGAGTCGGGCGTGACGTCCCACAAGAAAATCGGCTGTCCATTGTTCCATTGCATTTCCAGCTGCTGATTGAAATCGCAGTCATAAACTTCACCACGCCATCCGACGCTGATCGTGTTGCGGCACATGAGACCCTGGATAGTCGCTGGATTAAATGCCTCGACGAGAAGTTGCATGTAATCAGCGAGCCGATTGCTGTGGCGCAGGTACGCCGCGAACCGGCCGATCGGAAGATTCGTAAGCGTGTAAAGCCTGTTGAACACAATTCCAAAATGCTTTTGCAACTCCCGTTTGTAATCGGCTTCGAGCTCGTCTTGCGGCGATGGCAAAGATGCGCCCAACGGATTGTAAACCAGATGCAACGGCAGCTCCGGGTGAATTCCGTAGCCTAACGAGTTTAGAAGTTGTAGCGCGGCAATACTGCTCTGAAACACGCCGTCACCGCGTTGCGCATTTACATTTTCCGCTGAATAACAGGGCATCGAGGCGATGATTTCGACCGCTTTATCGGCGAGAAACTCGGCGAGATCATTGTATCCGTTCTCAACCAAAATCGTGAGATTGCAACGATCAATCACATGACGTAACGGCTGTAGCTGTTTCACACGCTCGACGATATATCGAAAATCGGGAATCATTTCCGGCGCGCCACCGGTAAGGTCAACGGTTGGAATCTCTGTATCCGCCAGCCAATCGATGATCCGATCAACCGTTTCGCGCGTCATGATTTCCTTCCGCTTGGGCCCCGCGTTCACATGGCAATGCACGCAGGTGAGATTGCAAAGCTTGCCAAGGTTGACTTGCAGAACTTCAGGCCGGGCCCGACGAAGCGAGATCGACTGCTCGGTTAGCTTGTGCACGAACCGGTTCATCCGAAAATCAGCCGCAAAATATCACAATTGCAGGAGTTCTTACTTCCGCTCGGTCGTTGCGCTGTAATTTTGAACTCTTGGTTTCCCCTGAGGTGCCGGATGTACTTACGCGAACAATCTGATGCTGTTAATTAGCGGCTTTCTGAAAACCAGCCTTTACCAGGTCCTCATAGCCAGCTTTAAGGGGCCGGACGTTGTAGCCAAGCTTCTCCAGAATGTTCGCAGCTTTCAGAGCGCGTACCCCCCTAACACAGTGGGTATACACGATCTTATCTTTGGGAAGTTCTTTTTCTAACGTCTTTGCATCGACGCCTTTTTTTAACGAACTGAGCGGCAGTGAAATCGCTCCTTCAACGTGCCCTTCCTTCCATTCTCCCGTGTCGCGAACATCGACAAGAACCGCTTTATGTGTTGCGAGGTTTTCTTGTACCGTCGGCAATGGATCGTTGGTCGGTTCGGCGGCATGAACCTGGCCGAAAATGAACGCAATCACACTGCATATCATGACAAGTTTCATAAGTATCGTAATCATGATGTACTTTGCCCCTGCCATGAAACGCTGGCGAACGACAGTTTCCATAGTGTTGGTTTGGATCATATGAGTTTTGCCGGCGGTCTATTCCTTCAGATTAGGTTAGAGGTCGCCCAGTACCACTGAGCTTTCAAATAGCTAATCGCACGTCGAGCCATGCCGCTTTAGATGCAAATCGACGAACGCAACTCACGCCCTCAACCGCATATCGAAAGCTCGGAATAACAGGCCGACCTGTTCTCCGGGACTCGAGTGAAAAGTTGTGTATTGCGCTCGCCGTCTGCTAGAAACTAATTTTTATGATGCGGCCGTCTGTTCCCACCAGCCATCCAGCCTTTGGAGTCGCGAAGGCGACCGCCCAAAAGCCCGTCACATCCGGCAATGTGAACCAGGTCGACCCTTCGTCCGGGGTCCAGGCTGCGCCGCCATCATTTGCGGTAATCACCACGGCACGGCCCAGATTGTTTCCGCCGCCGCGCCCGGTTTGTCCGACATAGCTCAGGCCGAAAATAGCACCCGTTACCGGAGGCGGACTCGTAAACGTCCATGTCACGCCGCCATCGCTCGAGACCGCTGTGCGTGCATTATTGGGATCACCGGGATCGAGATCACCGCCGCCGACGATCCCATGATGCGGGTCGCGAAAATCAACTGTGAATGCACCTGCGCTGGGCGAGCTAACTAGCGGAGTGTCATACGCGTTCCAAGTGTTGCCTTGATCTGTAGTGGCGAGAACCCTGGCGACGTCAGCACCGCCAGTGGCAATCCACGCATTCCGCCCACCTTGCGTCGTGACGTTAGTTCCGCTCGACGCGAAGGAGAATTCACCGGGCAATGCCGGTGGCATGTTGCTGCTGATGTCCTGCCACGTCATTCCGTTGAGGGTACGAAAATCCGGGAACACTCCGTTGATTGAATCGCCATGGAGAATTCCGCGACGGGGCGTCCAAAATGCGAACCCGTCATAGAAGCCATTTGGATTCTGGTTCTCGAACTGGATCGTCCAAGTAGCACCGCCGTCCAGTGTCTTGTACACACGAAAGTCAGTCGGGTTATCTCCGATGGACATCAGGTAGGCAACGCGCGCGCTGAAAGCCTGCACATCGCGAAATTGCAAAGCTTCAGCGCCCGGCACGACGCCGGCATTCCAAGTCTGCCCGCCGTCAGTGGTAACCGTAAATGTGCCGTTGCGGCCGGAGGCCCAGACAACTTGTGGATTCACAGGCCAGACCGCGATCAGACCGTTGGTCGTGCCGCTGTCTTGCGGCGTTAAGGTGGGTTGATGAATGAGCGGCTGATCCTGCGCGCTCAGCGCGCAAGTGAACCCCGCTCCCAGTAAAGCTACGAGTATTGATTTTAACATTATGTTTCCTCCTAACGAAATTCGTCGCGGCAAAACGGATTGGTTGCAAGAGACATTCACAACAGGAGACCGATTAATCTCGAATTCGCAGGCGCTCCCCCGCGCGCGCTTTGTTTGCTACTGAAAATCACGAATGACCAAGCCGCATGCGACGCGATTATCGAAACATAAACAGGAGGTATGACATGAAACACAATGTAGGTCCGCGCGAGCAACTATTCCGGATTACCGTCGGCTCTGCCGCTGTATTGGGCGCTGTGCTGATGCCGGAGCTCCGCCGCTGGCGATGGTTCTTGAGCGCATGGGGATTGGCGAATATCGCCACCGGATTGACGCGGTACTGCCCGAGCAATCAACTGACGGGCATTGATAATACCGAAGGCAAGGAATTCGTGCATTTCGATGAGTCACTGCGAGGTGTCCGCGGTCGGCTCGGGCAACGGCTCAATCGACTTCAGCACCGTCTCGGCGCGACCCTTTAAGTTTCAAGCGCGCCGCGTCGTTGCTGACGCTGTGGTCATGTGTTTTTCGGCTTCCGGCACGAGTGTCTCCGGCGCCATGACAACAATCTCGTCGCGCAAGGGTATGGAGCCATCGGGACGCATCCACGGTGGATAGCGCTGCTGTTCATCGAAGGGCATTTCCATTAGCTTTGGGTAGGTCAGTTCTTTCGCATCAGGAAAAGCTGCCACCCCGAGTGTGAGATGGTTTTGCGGCACGTTCAGACGCAGGGTGCCATGCAACCAGTCCCAAACGGTGAGACCGCTGGACCAGTTAGAGTTTAGTTCTTCCGGCACCAGACTGTGGTGGATCCCATGCATACGTGGGGTGACAACAATTTTGCAAAGCCAGCGCTCGACACCGAATGGCAGTTCCACGTTTGAATGGTGGAACATGATTTCGGAAATGAGCCAGGTGTTCCAAATCGAGAACGTCAGCGGCGTCACTCCAATAGTCAGAATCTGAAGTATCTGAAGAGCGGTAGACATTACCATCTCGCCGAAATGGAATCGAATTGCAGTCGAGGCGTCCATATCCAGATCGACGTGGTGAACCTGATGAAACCTCCAAAGAAACAGCGACTTATGAAATGCGACGTGCCAAAGATACAGCAGGTAATCGAGCAGGATGAGCGCAACCGGAAGCTCAACCCAGATCGGCAGCCTTAACCATTTCACCAATCCCCAATTGCGTCGGTGAACCCACCGGGTGAGCGGCTTTGTAACGGGTGCACTAGTCAACATGACGGCCACAGCGCTCGTGCCTGCAACACCGACGTTACGGATATTGCGCCGCAGCTTTGGTTCGGTTTTGCGCTTCCGCAAAGGCCGCCGCAATTCCAGCAGCACCAGTCCAACGAAAACACCACCGGTGATTGCGGCGCTCAGCCATCCCGGCATTTTCTGTACCTCAGGTGCGTTCCGCCGTGAAGCATTTGGAACGCGGGAAACGCTTGACCGAGGGATGAAAAGAAAACGCAAAACCGGGGACACTACCTGAGTTCGCACGCGCCGTGCAGGCTAGATGTCCAGCCGATTACGATGCGAGTTAAAACCTTCGTTCAATGCACTGTTTATTTGACGAGTTCGTCTGCAGGCTGCCGCTCCCGATCAGGAATCTCTCCGTTTGGTAATCGCCACTCGCGCTGTTGACGAAAAGGCATGGCAAACAGTTTGCCCAGTGTCAGTTCGTTTTCTTCGCGATACGCAGCGACACCGATCGTGATTGCGTCCTGTGGTACATCTCGCCGCAATGTGCGATGCAGCTTGTCCCACCAGCAAAATATCGTACCCCAGTTTGAATTGGTCTCACGCTGCACAACAGAATGATGAATCCCGTGCATGCGTGGCGTGACGAAAACCAAATTCAAAACGCGCTCAACGCGAATTGGCAGACGCCAGTTGGAATGATGAAAAAGTGTCGCCGCTTCGAAACTGACAAAGAACGCGACCAGCATCATCGGGCCGACGCCGAAGAGGACGACGGCTAACGAGAGAAAGCCTGTGGAAAGGATCATTTCGCCAAAGTGAAATCGCGCGGCCGTGCTCACATCCATATCAAGGTCGGTATGATGCACATTATGAAATCGCCAGAAAAACGGAACCATGTGCATGGCCCAGTGCCACCACCAATAGGCGTAGTCCATCAATAGGAATGTCGCGATCACGACGCTCCACGTTGGAAGATGAATCCAATTCAATAAGCCGACGTGGTGCTGTTGCGCCCACATCGCGATTGCGAGCGGAATGGGCAACGTTGCAAGGCGCACGATGGCGAACCCCGGAAGCGAGAGCACGAAATTCCGAACAAGCCGATGTAACGCACTAAAGTGCTGTCGTCGTAACGGGAATCGCCATTGAAGCCAGAGAAGGACGAGAAGCAGGCAAGTCAGCAGCGGGTTGCCGACGTAATCCATGAAGGGAATTTTTTGCACGGTCCGGGTGCGTTCGGCGTGATTGTATATTCGGATGATGCGCCACAGCAACGCGCGAATGTCAGCTCGTGCAGAACGTTGCGTGGAGTGCGCTAGTCACGCACTGCGACACGGCATCACTTCATTCGTTCCCAGGTCAGAATGTATGTAACAGACTCGCTGCGAAACAGAATCGGTGGCGTCGATAATACAAGGTGAGCACCGTCGATGCGGTAATGTCGGACCTGGTCGTGACCCATCCAATTTGGATACGACGCGCCATGAACGTGATGCGTGACGGTGCTCGTTGACGGGTCAATGGTGTAGGTGCCGAAGTACGACGTGTGCCCTTCGAACGCCGCGCGGACTTCCGCGTCGCTGCCCAACCCTGAATCACCTGACACGAATGTTGGGCGATCGACTCTCATCACGTGCGCTGACATGTTCCCGGAGGTGTCATAGAAGAGTTGGCCGACGACATCCTTGCCGAACGGATACTGGATTTCACCAGATGATGTTTTCGCTTCGTACGAGATGAGACGCCACGTACCAATCAGATTGGGCAAAGAATCTGCGTTCACACCGCACACTATTTCTCAAAAATTCAGAAATCGCACCCCAAAGCTTTCTCTACGCCCCGATGCGCCGGAATTCGAAAGTGGTTTCGGGCTTTACGACCTCGCCGTTCATCTCCAGGAGAGGATAGACCAGAAAGTTAATCGGTCCGCTTTCAGGCTCCGGGTCGACTACCAGATCGCGCCCCTTCGTCAGTTCAAAACGATTAGCTGGATTGTGACCGAAGTAGTAGTCAGCAAGCTTCGGGTTTTTCCACGCTTCGCTGATGTCTACCGGCACCCACTTACCCTCCGCGAGAAATTCGGCCCAGCAATGATAGCCCTCGATTGTGCCTTCATTTTTCTCAGCTGGAATGGTGGCACCGATGGCGAAACGCGCGGGTATGTTGATGCTTCGCGCTAGAGCAATAAAGTACGCGTGAAAATCAGAGCAGTTTCCGGTGCGAGCATCGCATGCATAAACCGCGTCTCCGCGGCCCCAACCAGTACCTGATTTGTCATAACGCATGCGGCTGATGACGTGATCGTACAACGCCTTTGCCCGCTCAAGATCATCGGTTTTTCCGGTTACAGCTTTCTTTGCGAGCGTTCTAAACGTTTGGTTCGCGGGCACCAATTTTTCCGGCCGAAGATACTGCGCGGTTTCTGCGTTGCCTGCCGGATAGGCGCCTTTCTCCTTCCGAGTGACCTTGTATCGCAGCTCGATTGTTTTTCCACTGTCCTGCGGTTGCGCATTGACCACGCAGATGTCATTGCCGTAATCGCGATCGTGAACCTTATCCCATTTCATCGGGATGTTCAGTTCCTCCACACTTACAGTTTGAAAAGCATCTGTCTTCGCCAGCGGCATCCAAATGCGAGCGCTACCGCTGATTTCCGGAAGTTTGACCCGATAAACGAACTCAAACTCATCCGCGCCTTTGATGATGCCCGGCTCGCCGGCAGCATCAAGAAAAGCTGCGCGAGCTACAAGCGCGAGCGAAATGATTAGACATCGATTGATCATAAATCCGCGGTTTGCCCGTTTGGAGTGCGGCGATCCCGCGGTTGCGGGAACGCTTTCGAAAGCGCGGACATGTCCGCGCCCCCCCGATTAACTCACAGGCACTTTGTT
>JBLMXH010000267.1:0-3296 GCA_050257685.1 Nitrospirota bacterium | reverse complement strand
CTTTAACCCGGTCCAGAAGCAGAAATGCCCACATCCCGTTTAGGCGCGTCAACGCGGCGGCGCCCCAGTAGATAAGCGATCTAAGCAAAACCTCGGTGTCACCGCGCGTAAGGAACTTGATCCCGACATCCGTCAGTTCCTTGCGCAGCTCGACGTAATTGTAAATCTCCCCGTTAAACGCCAGAAGAAAGCGTTCGTCGTCCGAAAGCATGGGCTGATTGGCCGCGTCGGAGAGATCGAGAATCTTCAAGCGATTGAATCCAACCGCCACGTTTAGTCCGCTAACGGCTCCCTGCCAGACTGCCGAGCTATCGGGGCCACGGTGCGCCTGCGTCCGAAGCATACGTTCAACAGCTTCACCGGCGCGTTCGGGAGTCCAGTAGCCGAAAATCCCCGCTAGCCCACACATAAGTTTTCCGAGCGGCGCTTTGCAAGCACGTCAGAATTCTGTTCGGCTAGCCATTTTTCGATTGCAGCCACGATGCGGAGACTAGCTCTCCCATCCCAAAGCGGTGGCAAATCTTTTCCGCGAGGATTCTGCTCGGCGGCGTGATTGGCGGCCTCGACGATGTCTCTCTTTTTCACACCTGCCAGTCGATTCGTGCCCACGCTGAGTGTGATCGGTCGTTCGGTACTGCTGCGAATCGTCACACAGGGAACATGTAGCGCAGTGGTTTCCTCTTGAATGCCGCCTGAATCCGTGAGGACCAAGGATGCCTTCGCCATTAAGCCAAGGAATTCTAAATATCCAAGCGGACCGGTAACCATCAGCGCACCGGTATCGGCACGACGCTGCTCGAGATATTGCCGCGTCCGCGGATGCACGGGAAAAAGCAGAGGGATGTTTTGGGCGATTTCAAAGAGCCCTGCCATGATGTCCGCGAATGCGTCGCCATCATCGACATTGCTCGGCCTGTGCAATGTCACAACACCGTAGCAACCAGGTTCTAGGCCAAATCTCTCCCACGGTTTGGCTGCTACCGCGTGATTGAGATGGGCGCGTAAGCTGTCGATCATTGAGTTGCCGACAAAATGAATTCGCTCTGGGTCAATTCCTTCGCGCAGTAAGTTTTCGTTGCCGCTTTCCTCTGTGGTGAAAAGAAGGTCAGCGATGTGGTCGGTCAAAACGCGATTAATCTCTTCGGGCATTGCCCGGTCAAACGATCGTAGGCCCGATTCGACGTGCGCAATTGGAATCAATAGCTTCGCGGCGACAAGTGCGCACGCCAATGTCGAGTTCACATCACCGCCAACGATAAGAAGATCGGGTTTTATTTCGTGACAGACGGGCTCGAAGGCCATCATCACCCGCGCAGTTTGGTCAGCGTGCGAGCCTGAACCGACGTTGAGATCAATGTCCGGTTTCGGCATGTGTAAAGCATCAAAGAAAACAGTCGACATTTCCGTGTCGTAATGTTGTCCCGTGTGGACCGTGATCTGTTTCAAGCCACGCCGTTTTTGTTCCAAGATAACCGGCGCCATTTTGATAAAGTTCGGGCGCGCACCCACGGCATTGCAAATCAGTGACACAGATGCGCCTCCAAATGGCGAATAAAACCGCCTACGATCTGGGCTCGATCAAAAAACAGTTCGGTTGCGCGCCGCCCATTCGCGCCCATTCTTTTGCGGGCCTCTGGCTGTGAGGATAAGGCGCGAAGAGCTTCAACCAATCCGGTAATATTCCCGGGTTTAACAGCCAACCCGGCGTCATACGCTCGCACAGTGTCCGCTGCCTCTCCATCCGCAACCAACATGACGGGCCGCTCGCTAGCCATGGCTTCATACAACTTCGAGGGTACCGCGCCCGGGATATACGTCTTCAACGGCACAAGGATGATATCGGCGCTGGCGATGATAGGCGGCATTTCCTGCGCTGAAACTGCATCCAAGAAGCGCACGTTCTTCAGCTGCCGTTCTCTGGCACGCCGTACAAGCGCTTCCTTTTCGGGACCGTCGCCGATTAGCACAAACTGGACATTTAAATCTTGTACGGCCTCAGCCGCTTCCAGCGCTTGATCCAGCCCTTGTGCGACCCCGTGGAGTCCCGCATAGAGGACAACCAGCCTCCTGTCCTGCGTGAGGAGAGCGCGTGTGCGATCGGTGCTCCTTTTCGGAGAAAACTTACTGGTGTCAACGCCATTGGAAAGATGGAAAGTGGAACAATGGGGAAAGCGATCATTGATGTCTGCTAGAATTGCTTTTGATTGGCCCGTTACGAGCCATGCACGCTGGTAGCAGTAGGATTCTAGTTTTGCACTAAGCCTGAAAGCTAAACTATCCTCCTTTAAAACGCCCAACCGAACGGCTGACTCCGGCCAGAGGTCAGACACGTTGAAAATCATGCGAGCTCGCTTTAATGCGCTCAGCCACACTGCAGCCAAGCCGAGAAATAGGGGCGGACTTTCGACTAACAGATAGTCCGTCTGCTTAAGCTGGGTGCTGCCTACAATCGAGGAAGACAGCACAAAAGATAAATAATTCGCCATCCGCGGGGCAAGATTGACTTTTTGGGTGGGGTAGATGAACGTGCGAATGACGTTCGCGCCGTTTTGCTTTTCCCGTAGCAAAACGCCACCGTAACCCGCATGGATTTTTCCTTTCGGATAGTTCGGCATCGCCGTCAATACCGTAACCGAGTGACCGCGGCTGACAAAATGAGCAGCCAATTCTGAAAGTCGTGCCTGCGGTGCACCGATTTCAGGTGGATAATATTGCGTTAACAACGTCAGATGCATGGGATTATCTCAGGACGTTGCCAGTTCTGAGTTTTGCAGGTTCTCACCAGCTGCGCCAAATAAGTTTTATATCCCCCGCACAGTTAAACGATAGGGTGAGATCATCGACTAAATGTCGTCATCGAGGTTCGCCGCAGCCTGGAGTCATTCGTTTGATGGCGCGAGAAACGACGCGCGAACAGGACAGAAGGACATCCTATTACAATTTTGTTCATCTGTTTAAGTGTGGTTGACCGGCTTCATGTGCGGACTCGTCCAAAACGACTCCCAAATTCCCTCATTGGATAAGCAAGGCTCTGATGCGATTTGGCACTCGGCTTGCCATCTCATGCTTCCAGTAATTTATTTCGGGGCCTTTCTCAATAAGACGTCTCAGTCCCACGACTGAACCACAGGTCCACGGGTTACCACCAGACTGCAAATGCCTGGAGGTGTTGGGTCTCCGACAGAGGAGTATGTTTGTGTACAAGAAGTTTTTGTACGCTGTCGGCTTTGCTGGAAAGCGATTCAATCATGTCTCGTTGTTCTTTTTGAGCCTGTTATTGTGTTCGGTTTTCGCCG
>JBLMXH010000266.1:0-11909 GCA_050257685.1 Nitrospirota bacterium | reverse complement strand
GGTGGTTTCTGTTCATCGGTTGCGCTGCAGGATTTTTTTCGCGCTACGTCTTGCTCGTGCTGTGGCCCCAAAACGGATTGTGGGTTCTTGGCGGCTTTGCAATTTGTCGATTGCCGGAGTTAGCGCTTGGGATGTCGCTGGCAATGTGGTACGCGCAATCGCCTGCACGCTTGGAATGGTTCCTTCTTCGCGGCGCGGGATTCGCGGGCGGCTTGATCCTTTACCCTGCGGCACTGCAACTCTATCACGGACTTTACGACTACATCTTTGTCGATTTTGCCACCGGCACCTGTTGCATGCTCGAAATTGTCGGCGTCGCCGGATTCATTTCCCTGTTTAACCCGCCTGCCAAATTATTCGGGCTCGTCGGCTTGTACTCTTATGGCCTGTACCTGACGCACCAGCCGTACGTGATCTGGCTCGGACTTCGTATTCGCGAAGTACCCGTTTGGGGGTTTTTACTGATTTGCATCCCCACGCTCGCTGTCCTCAGTGCATGGGGCATGCTCTTGGAAAAGGGAACGAACGGCCTGGTGAACAAATTGCTCTCGCTCAAAAGACCAGCGCACACCTGAATTTGATTTTCTAAGATCCCGCACCGTGTCGTGACTTCAGGGTCAAGGCCAAACCGTCGTTCGGAAACGATACGAATACGGCATGGCTCGAGTTTCCGGTTTAGAGAAGAAGGACGCACCGTGGCATCTGCGGTGGTTTTACGGCGTCATGCGCAAAATGTTCGGGAAAGATTTTACGCCGGCAAAAATCCAGATGCGTTTACCCGCACTAGTCTGGGGTGGCATCGGTATGGAAGCGGCGCTTGCCCGGAAGCGAATTGTTTCGTTGCGTTACATTCAGCTCGGAAAAATCCGTGCAGCCGCGCGAGTTGGTTGTCCCTTCTGAATAGATGTTAATTCTGCCGTGGGCAGAAAAGCGGGGCTAAGCGATGAAAAACTGCTCGCTGTCCCTACCAACGACAGGACACCATTCAATGACACTGAACGCCTGGTCATTGAGCTGGCTGACGCAATGACAGATACGCCAGCCAATGTGTCTGACGATTTGTATGCGCGTTTGCGAAAACAATTTTCTGAAGAACAACTGATGCAATTGGGGGCGCAGATCGCATTCGAGAATTATCGGGCACGTTGGAACCGGATTTTTAACGTCGAGAGCGACAATCTGTACACGCCGCAGCTGCGAAAACCGCACGAGTCCCAACCTGTCTAAGCGCGCAGCAGGTCTCACGCACTGCCGCATTTCGCCTGCTCAAGTCTGCAAGCTGGCTATACTCCGCCTGTTTTTAGGTATTTCGTGAAGGCATCTCAGATGACGGGTGTTCATTCGGACGCGAGCGCGCCTGCTACAGACGCATTAATTGGCCGCACACGGCACCATATTGCGCTTCGGTTGCTTCCATTTGTTTTCCTCCTTTATATCGCCAACTATCTCGACCGAACGAGCGTGGCCTACGCCGCGATCGGAATGGCGCGCGACCTCGGGTTCGACGATCACGTGGTTGGTCTGGGCATTGGCGTTTTCTTCCTCAGCTATGTGGCCCTGCAGATACCGGGCGCGGTACTGGCTCAACGCTGGAGCGCGCGAGGTGTGATTTGCGTCACGATGATCCTCTCGGGATTCCTCACCGCGCTTACTGCAGTTGTGCATACTCCGGGACAACTTTATCTCGCGCGCTTTTTGTTAGGCGCGGCTGAAGCCGGTTTTTTCCCGGGCGTGATCGTTTATCTGAGCCACTGGTTCATCCAGGAGGACCGGGCCAAAGCTACGAGCAACTTTATGGCTGCAATTCCTGTATCGCTGGTCCTCGGATCCCCGGTGGCCGGCTGGATACTCGGTCACAACTGGTTGATGATCGAAGGGTGGCGCTGGCTTTTCTTTCTTGAGGGTATTCCCGCCATCTTGTTGGGCGTGGTCGCATTTTTCTTTCTGGCGGATTGGCCGAATCAGGCGCGTTGGCTAACGGCCGAGCAGCGGAAATGGATTTCGCGAACGATCGAACAAGAAAAGCCGTTGAGTCGGCAATCGAGAACTATTAGTCAGGCACTTCGTTCGCGTACTGTCCTGCTGCTCGCCAGCGCAGCTTTTGTTCAATACTTCATTGGATACACTGTGATCTTTTGGCTACCCACGATTCTCAAGAGTAAATCGGGCCTTTCAGATGCGCAGGTCGGGTTGTTAGGCGCCGTGCCCTACGTTGTGGCGCTATTCGCGATGTTGTTCAACGGATGGCACTCTGACAAACATCGCGAAAGACGCTGGCACGCTGCGTTTCCATTGTTCATCGCCGCAGCCGGATTCTTCTGCCTGATCAGTTTGCCGACTTTGAATGTAATGACGGTTTCGTTTTTGAGCGTCATTTGTACGGCTATGGCGTTTCTGCCGGTATTCTGGGCGATTCCAACGGAAATCCTTAGTAACTCCAAAGCGGCGGTTGCCGTGGGAACGATCAACGCGCTCGCCAGCCTGGCAGGTTTTGCAGGGCCCTACGCGTTTGGATATCTGCGCGCAGAAACCGAGTCGTTCGCCGCAGGATTCGGAATGTTGATGTGTTGTGCAATTGCAGCCGGAATTCTAATGCTACTGACACCAGTCGCCCAGCGGCGTCATCAACCGGTCAGGTCGAGTTAACCGCTGCCGGTCAAGTTCAGTTTCGCTTTAATTATTTCGACAATCTCCTCCGGCGTCGGTCCGAGTTGGATGGTTAACACGTTCTCGTGCGGTTGTGGTTCCTCCAAGTCGTCGAACTGAGTCTGCAATAAGTTCGCATTCATGAAATGCCCCTTCCGGCTGCGCAGTTGTTTTTCCACGAGCGCATAGTCACCGCGAAGAAACACAAATTTTACTGCCTCGCTCACGCGCAGACGAGCGCGGTAAGCTCGCTTCAAAGCCGAACAGGCAAGCACGGCATTTTCTCCAGCGGCAAGCGAGCGCTCGATCTGCTGCCGCAATCGTTCCAACCACGGCCACCGGTCTTTGTCGTTCAGCGGATGACCGGTGCGCATCTTCTCGATATTCGCCGCTGGATGAAAGTCGTCGGCTTCAATAAAACGCCAGCCGAGTTCGCGCCCGAGCAATTTGCCGATTGTCGTTTTGCCGGCGCCTGAAACTCCGAAGATGATTATGATCACAACGTATTAATTTTTCTTCGAGCACCGATCTTTTCCACAGCGAACGCGATAAGAACAAAGAGCGTGTAGAAGATCCAAACACCTATCACGGTTGTCTTATCCGTGAGTGGCGTGCGCGGCACGTAGGTATCGCCGATCTGGACAATGACCAAGGTGACCCCGAACACGATCACTGCTGCTTTTCGAATTGCCGGCGTGGTATTTCGCGCAAGATACAGAATGATCCCGCCGGCAAGCAGCGCGATTTCCAACGCAAACTCGGGGTCGCGATAATTCCATAAACCGAACCCGACTTTCCAAGTGTTATCATAGATTGCGAGGTCGCGCGGATGGGCAATCAGATCCAGGATCCAGTGCGAGAAAACTGCGAGGCCGATGATCAGCGGCGCCGCCTTGGTGTAGTGGCTAAGCCTGCCCTGAGCGGAGTCGAATGGGTGTCGGCCGCAGACTGTCCTATAAATCAGCGCGGCAACGACACTCCACATCAACGCCGTAATCAAACTATGCGAATAGGGGTGAAAATAGGAATCGAGCATACTGCCTGCGGTAAAGCCCTTGATCACGCGCAGCTTTTCGATCCCTAGCAAAACCAAAGTGGCCCAGATGTAGTCCAGAAACTGAACGGCAATAAATAAGACCCAGAGCGGAATCTTGTTTCGTTCCGTTCTGCATGCAAAAGCAACACTGTAGTGTCCAACGAACATGAACAAATGCTTACCGCGAAAGGACTTTTTCCTAGTCGAAAATGATCATCACTTGACGTCTGCTCTGGGAAACGCAGTGAATAATAGTGGACGCCACCGATACTGGACGGCAAACGACGGGCCTGAATTTACAGACGCTGCGCCGTCTGAAGTTCTGGGTCTGGGTTCAGGAACGAACGCGACCAACGGAACTTCAAGTCACATTAATTTGGGCCGGTGTCATCGGGTTTTGCGGCGCTGCCTGTTCGATTGCGTATCGGGTGGCGACCAGCTTCGTCCACAAGATTCTCACCGGCAGCAATGCACCAGGACTTGTTGAGAGTTTCACGCAGCTGCCGCTGTGGGAGCGGCTTGTCATTCCGGGAATCGGCGGTCTCATAGCCGGCGTAGTCATTCACTTTGGGTCGCGATTCCATGGTCAAGTCACCACGACTGATTACATGGAAGCGGTTGTCCTCGGCGATGGCAAAATCTCCGCGCGGCAGAGTTTGGTGAAATCGCTTTCGGCGCTTTTTACCATCGCCTCCGGTGGATCGATCGGGCGCGAAGGCCCACTGGTTCAACTCTCCGCGATGGTCGCCTCTTTGGCCGGGCGCTTTCAGCACTGGACAACTCCGCGACTCCGATTGCTCGTGGGTTGTGGGGCGGCCGCCGGCATCGCTTCCGCTTACAACGCCCCAATTTCCGGCGCAGTTTTTGTTGCTGAAATCGTGCTTGGCTCGATGGCGATGGAGATCTTCGGGCCGCTTGTGTTTGCCTCCGTTATTGCCACCCTTACGGTACGCGGCTTTCTCGGTCCCGGCCCGCTGTATCAGATCCCATTATTTCGGCTGAACCGGGCCTGGGAGATCGGGCCGTACCTGTTGCTTGGCCTGGTTTCAGGTCTCGTTGCGCCATGGTTCATCCGGCTGCTGCGAGCGAGCGAAAAATTGATCGGACATATTTCTGCGCCCGTCTATGTGAAGATGTTCTTCGGCGGTCTAATTGTCGGCGGGCTTGCAGTGTTCTATCCGCAGGTTTGCGGCAACGGGTATAGTGTCGTCGACGAGATCTTGCGAGGCCAGTGGCTTTGGCAAACCCTCGTCCTCATCCTCGTTTTCAAAGTGCTCGCCACGGCGGCTACGTTCGGTTCCGGCGCGGTCGGCGGAGTTTTCACGCCAACGCTTTTCGTGGGCGCGAGTCTTGGGTTCCTCTTCGGCGCAGTGACCCACGACGTGACGGGGTCGGCATCGGTAAACCCCAGTGCGTTTGCAATTGTTGGGATGGGCGCATTTTTGGCCGCCGCGACTCACGCACCCATCATGGCTATCGTCATGATTTTCGAACTCACGCTGGACCACCAGATTATCCTGCCTCTCATGCTGGCCTGCGTGGTCGGATACTACACGTCAGTGAAGATTGAGAAACGCTCGATTTATGCGGAGGCGTTGAAACGGAAAGGCGCGGGCGACTACGCAAAGCAGTTGGCTGAACTGCATGTTCGCGACCTAATGAAGCCAAATCCGCTAACGATTTCTCCGATGACTGGTTTCTCCGAAATCGGTGAAAAGTTCATCAACTCGCGGTTTAACTATCTGTACGTGACCGACCACGGAAGATTCCTCGGCGCTATCTCTTTGCATGACATAAAGAGCTACCTCAACACGCCAGATCTCGCGAAGGTAGTGATTGCAGGAGACATTCTGCGCGATTCTTTTCCTGTAGTCCGTGCCGGCGCTTCCCTCGCTCAAGCCATGGAGCGGTTTAGCCACCACGATGGCGAGCGGCTGCCCGTCGTGTCACACGATCGAGAGCTCGTTGGATCGATCTCCAAAACCGATGTGATCCTCGCACTCGCTGGCAGCACAGCGCGACCCGCAACTGCGACCGGTTCGCCTGTGTCTCAATAAACACCAGTGTGCTTTTGCACCACGATGTCGATCAATCGGTGGTGACGATCAAACAACCAGCTTGCGCTCACGTCTTCATGCACCACCATCGGCGCCGTGAGAAAGACGGCCCCCAAATGCTTGTAGTACTGTCCGAGGTAAATGTGAATGGTCTCTGCTACACGTGGTTGTGACGCAATCTTGCCAGGTTCGACTCTGATCTTCGCCACACCGCTTCGACCTCGCTGTAATCGGTTTGCGATAAAACTCATCACGTCCTGGATGCTGGAGCCAGGTGGCGTCTGCTGCAAAAGCTGCGTACGAATCGCCGTGCTCGGAGCATAAATATCGAGAATCACTCGCGGCGGATTTGTGTCTGCCAGCGCGACGCCGGAACCCAGCAGCAGCAGGGAGAAGATCGCCAAAATGCGCATCGAAGCTCGGCTCACAATTCAATGATCGAGAGAAAAACCGAGTCTCACTGGCAAACGTTGCGCGCCCCAATCGCCCCGTTCTGATTCGAAGATGCCGGCAATTTTATAACCACAGGCACGACATCGACCGTGTGGCGCAAACGATCCTGTTTGCGAATCCTTCTCGAGATTCCATGTGCCGAGTTCGTACCAATCGCGCTCGATGACAAGCTCACGGCAACCAGGACACCACGTGCTGCCGCCTTTCCGATCGTGCACGTTTCCAGTGTAAACGTAGTGCAGCCCTTTTGAGCGGGCGATCTCGCGTGCGCGAGTAAGTGTTCCAGTGGGGGTATGCGGCTTGTCCAGCATTTTGAAATCGGGATGGAACGCAGTGAAATGCCATGGCACGTCGGGGCCGAGATTTTCCGCGAACCACTCCGCCGCGCGATGCAACTCGGCATCGCTGTCATTCTCGCCGGGAATCAGCAGGGTCGTGACCTCAAACCAGACGTTCGTTTTGTGCCGGAGATATTTCAGCGTGTCGAGCACGTGTTGAAGCTGCGCGAAGCAAAGCCGATGATAAAAGGCCTCGGTAAACGCTTTGAGATCAACGTTCGCCGCATCCATGTGCTGGTAAAATTCGGCACGCGCATCGTCGGTGATATAGCCGGCAGTAACTGCCACAGCTTTGATTCCGCGTTCACGACACGCATCAGCAACATCCATCGCGTACTCGGCGAAAATCACTGGATCATTGTAGGTAAACGCAACGGATGGACAGCCGAGTCGCTCGGCCACGAGTGCGATCTGCTCCGGCGACGCACCGTCGGCGAGCTTGTCCCATTCGCGCGCCTTGGAGATGTCCCAGTTCTGACAAAATCGGCAGCCAAGATTGCAACCCGCCGTGCCGAACGAGAGCACGCTCGTGCCCGGCAGAAAATGATTCAGCGGCTTTTTCTCGATCGGATCGACGCAAAACCCACTGCTCCGTCCGTAAGTCGTCAACACCATCCTATCGTCCACGCGTTGCCTAACGAAACAAAATCCGCGCTGACCTTCATTCAGCTTGCAAAAACGCGGACAGACCCTGCATTCGATGCGTCCGTCCGGCAGCATCATCCACCAACGACCCGGATAATCGGATTGGCTTAATGCTGCGACCATCTTGAAAGTATCGCTCACCAAATCAGGCCCTGCACGCCGCGGTTTCCAACCACTGCTCGAATCATGGCATTTAGTTCGGCAGAGCAAAGGAAATGATCGTGTTTTTCGCGCGGTGATTGGACCAGAACAGTTCGCCATCGAACGTCAGCGAGCGAGATGCAAACGGAACAACAGCGATATCTTTAACGACCGGTTTTTCTTCTTTCGGATCGAGTCGAGCGATTCGCCACTGTTCGTTCGGCTGTTCCTGCCCTCGCAGAACGTAGAGTGAGCCGTTGACAAAGGTGTGACCGCAGATCTCGGCGCCGACGTTAATCTCGCGAATCACATTGCCTTGATCGTCGAACTTGAGAACGCGTTTCGCGTACCACTGGCTCATGTACAGGTTCTTACCGTCAAAGCTGAGGTATGATCCGGTAAAATCGGGACACGCGAACATCTTTGAAAATCCACCTTCAGGCCTGTAACGATAGATGTACCGATCGTCATCTGCGCCTTCGCCGATGGTAAAACGCAGCTCGTCATTTATCGCGACGGCAGCCCACGGAATTCCAGGCGCTTCTTGTTGTCTCAGAACGGTTCCAGTTTCCGGATCGATCACATAAACGCGGCGTAGATCGCGTGAACCCACCCACAATGTTTTGTTCCGTTCGTCCCAAGCCAGTGCCTGCGGTGTCGTCGCAGGCGAAGCAAGGCGGCGTTTCTCGATAACTTGCTCTTCTCTCATCGCTCCTCCTTTTGAGCGAAGGTTCGTTTGATTTCCAAGTCGTGCAAGAAGGTGATGGAATTGGAAACCTTCACGCGAATCGCCAACTGTATGTCGCGCGTCTATTAACACCCTGCTTCAGCCGGGTGCAACTAAAGATGAAGCCGTTTCAACGGCTTCCCTAAAAGGGGAAACTGTTGAAACAGTTTCTATATGCAGTCGCTGCCTTCACCGGGCTAAAGCCCGGTGTTAATGGGAGATCGCGGGTTCACCGGTCAAATGCTTGACCGCGGATTCGCAGCTTGTCAGACTCGATGCCGACGAGCCCTATGAAAACACGAATTTTGTTAGGCATTCCATTTGCGCAGTGCACCATCTTCCTGTTCGGATTGGTTTCCGCCGTAGCCGCTGGTTCAGGTGTCATCACGTTCCAGGAATCCGGTGAGGCATCATCGGATAATAAGCATCAGTTAATTGGTCACTGGCGGAAAACGACGATCGTCTTTGGGAGCCCGAAAGACGAACACCTGGTTCTTAATGCTAATGGGACCGCAGAGAATTGGGTAGTCACTGCTGAAAGCCGGAGTGAAGCCGTTGCTGGCCGCTGGAGCGTTGAAGGCAAGACGCTGACGCTGTCATTCGGGGAAAACGAGAACTCGAAACCGTTCACTTTCTACCAAGGACAACTCGTGTTTCCAAATATTCAAAATCGCCGTGGCTTCTGGGAGAAAATCGAATAGCCGACAATGAAAGGGGCGAAGTTTGTTTACTTCGGCGTGTTGGTTTTTGCAGTTGGGTCGATTGCTACGTCATACGCTGACAGTGAGAAAATTGTCACAGCCGCCCAAGTTAATGGCACATGGAAAACAACGACCGGCGAATTGAAAATCTGGGCGTTGGGTAAACAGCGTCTCCAAGTAGAATTTTCCGGTGTCTACGAATACAAAACGCCACAGGGTCCGATGGCTAACGAAGGCGAAGGCAGCGGCATCGCGATGATCGAAGGTGACACGGCAATTTTCAAACCCGACGGGGCAGAAGAGGAATGCCAGATCAAGCTGAAATTCACCGGAAGCAAATTAATCGTCACCCAAACCGGCATCTGCGGATTCGGTCACAACGTCAGCGCAGAAGGAATCTACAAACGAAGTTCATCTAAGAAGCCTAAGTTCGAATCGGAGTGACGTTGCTGGGGCCTTTGCTGGACAATTTTTTCCCAGCAACCTGCAGTCGATAGAGCAATTTGCCCGTTGTAGCGCCAACAGGCTGCTCGGTCGATTGCAATATTTGATCACATATGTGAGCAAATATTGCAATGGTAGGCAACCGGTATAACTCCGCCGTTACCCGGGCGCAAATATAGTGAGAACTGCCACCTCAGTCGTAGAGCATCACCTTTTGAATAGGTCCAGACTAGTTATTATGTCGCAAAACTATGACACGTTGTCCTTGGGCGACTACTGAGCCGGCGATCAGCTACCACGATAACGAATGGGGCGTGCCTGTGCACGACGACCGCGTACTCTTCGAATTCCTGATTCTGGAAGGCGCACAGGCAGGGCTTAGCTGGAACACCATTTTGAAGAAGCGCGAGAACTACCGAAAAGCGCTCGATGGATTTCGCCCGGAAAAAATCGCCCGCTATGACAAGAGAGACATGCAGCGGTTGCTCTGCAACGACGGGATCGTACGGAACCGATTGAAAATCGCGGCTACGATCGAGAACGCGAAACGATTTCGCGAAGTGCGAAAAGAATTCGGAAGTTTCGACACTTATCTCTGGAGTTTTGTTGGCGGCGCGCCAATTCAGAATCGATGGCGAATGCTGTCCGACGTACCCGCGCGCACCACCGAATCCGATGCCATGAGCCGGGATCTATTGCGACGCGGATTCAAATTCGTGGGCTCAACGATCTGCTACGCGTTTATGCAAGCGATAGGAATGGTCAACGATCACCTCGTAACTTGTCCGCGATATGCGGAACTCGGCGGCTCACGCCATCGCAAATAGACAATTTTCTAATGCACGTTTGCTGTAGCGGCGGTGTGTGACCGCCGATAACGTTCTGCGATATGAAAAGCGAGAAGGACAAGATCGACATCGGCGCAGTGGAAGATCATGACGGGATCCTGACGATTCGTGGTGGCGGCGCGCAACGCGATTGGAATGGAATCCATTACAAGCAAGGTATGTCAGGTAAGAACGTGGGAACGAAAAGCCTGTCGGCGAACATCGCCACGATTCCGCCAGCAGGCGTTGCGTATGCGCATATCCATGTCGGTTTTGAAGTCATTCTGTACATCATCAAAGGAAGAGTGCGTCACGAATTCGGAGAAGGTCTTAAAGAAGTGATAGAAAATAAGGCGGGCGATTTCATCTATATCAAGCCAGGCGTGCCGCACGAAGTATTCAATATGAGCGACACCGAGCCGGTTGTTGCATTTGTCGCGCGCTCCTCCGCCGACGAGTGGGACAATATTGTTCCGTACGAGCGGAATCAAAAATCGATCTCCTCGTCGTCGTCCTCGTAATCGAAACCCTCTGAATAGAGGGCGAGGCGGAGGACGAGAATGAAAAACTCCTTAGCGATTCTAAATTCGAACTCGCACGTTCGATGTTGAGCGTTCCGCGTTTGCTTTTACGATTGTGCGATGGCGAAGCATCTTGTAATCAGCACGAGCGGCAACCCGGACAGCAATAGCCGCCGAATGGGCCAGAGTGCGTTTGCGCATTTGCAAAAGCACAAAATCGATTGTGATTGGATCGATATTCGCGAGATGGAGCTGCCGCTCTGCGATGCGGACCAATGTTACGGTCGGCCGGGGTCGAAGAAACTGAGTGCCACTATTGAAAGTGCCGACGGCATAATCATCGCAGCGCCTGTCTATAATTACGATGTTGCCGCGGCGACCAAAAATATGATCGAACTCACCGGTAGCGCGTGGCAAGACAAGATCGTCGGCTTTCTTTGCGCCGCCGGTGGCATGGGCAGTTATATGTCCGTGATGGCGTATGCCAACAGTTTAATGCTGGATTTTCGTTGCGTGATCATCCCGCGATTCGTGTTTGCGACCAGCGAAGCTTTTGACGGCGACAAAATCACGGACAAGAAAGTCGTACAGCGAATCGAGATGCTGGCAGACGAACTGGTTCGATTTACCAAAGCCTTGCGGAGCTAGATTTCGGTTCAGCGTCGAATTGACAGGAAAAACTTCATCCGATCCAGCTCTGCCTCGAGCTCATGCCTGAAGGCGCGGTCGTTAGGCGCGCGCGCTTCGACGTACCCAAACTCAGGCTTTAACCTCTCCTTCTGGACGCAGAGATTTGCCCAACCAATGATGCGGTCACGCCATAGCAGCGGCATTGCGTAATAGCCGAGCTTTCGTTTAGGTGCTGGCGTATAAGCCTCGAATCTGTACACCCAGCCCCACAGCAGTTCGAAGCGATCGCGGTCCCACACAATTGGGTCGAAAGGAGTAAGGAAGCGGACTGTGTTCGGTGACTCAGAACGCTTCACATTCTCCTCCGCTGGCCAATACCAATCCAGACCATCAACGCGCGCATGCGAGAGCCTTTGTTTGGCCCGCTTGAATGCATTCTTTAATTCGCTTCGCCATTGCGGAACAGCAAAACGCAGCCGACGCACAAGATCAGACAGGCAGGGACCGGGCAACGGCGCGTACAGTCGCACAGCCACATCGACAAGCGCATCAATCCGTGCAAGCCGTTCCGCTGTGTCGCCCGGTTCGGCTCCGTTCAGTTGCGCGGCGTAGATGCGCACACCGCTCTCCCGCCGTGCCACACGCAGCATGCCGCGGTAGTGCATCGCTGCCAACAAATGGGTCGTCGCGTTCGATAAACCGCCCCAATAATTTGTCACTGTGCCGTGCGAAAAATATTTATC
>JBLMXH010000265.1:0-3466 GCA_050257685.1 Nitrospirota bacterium | reverse complement strand
CGCGGTTGATCCTTGCGGTCCTGGCGAGCGTATCCAAAAAACGGAATCACCGCGGTGATCCGGTCCGCGCTGGCGCGCCGCGCCGCATCCACCATGATCAAGAGTTCCATCAAATGCTCATTAGTCGGCGGCGAAGTCGGCTGAACGATGAAAACATCGTGCCCCCGAATATTTTCCTCGATCCTGACGTAGGTCTCCCCATCAGGAAAGGAACTGATCGTTGCCTGGCCCAGGGGTACGCCGATGTAATTGCAGATTCGCTGGGCCAGATCGCGATTGGCGGTTCCGGTGAAGACTTTTAATTCAGGTTGAAGTGCGAACATCGTGAGCGCCTAAAGTAGTCAGCGGGAAAGCACATTGGCAATCTTCAAAACTTGCGAAGCGCAATTTGAAGCCCGAATAGTGTAATTCTTGGGATTACTTCCATGAGTACTGACGCAATCCGAATAGAACGCCCGACGACCGATTCAAAGCTGTTCGCGCATACACGCTGGGACGCGTTTCCGGCGGCGGCGGGCTGTTTTCATCTGGCTTACCTTTTGGGACTCTACCTGTTGTTTCCACACACGCCGCTGTGGATCATGCTGCTCTTGGGTTTTGTTTACTCGCTGATGGTCAATGCGAATATCAACGGCGTCGGGCACAACTTCATTCATAACCCCTTTTTTCGTTCCCAACTTCTCAACCGGTTTTTCGGAATCACTCAGTCGATCGCCTGTTGCTTTTCGCAAACGATGTACGACGCCGTGCATATGCAGCATCATAAGGGCAATTCCGACCGGCAGGATGAAAAAGGTGACACCATTGATTGGTTATCGATCTATCGCCATGGTCATGATGGCGAAGTGGAGAATCCGTGGAGCTACGTTTTTCTGAGTTTCTTCCGGGATGATGTCGGCGCAATTCGCAAGGAACTGCGAAAACGCAAGAACGGCGATGATTTTTGGGGCAATGTTGAGCTGGCGGCTTTCGCCACAACACTTTTGGTCATGGCCGTCATCGTACCGACCAATCCCATTCACTTTATCAACTGGCGATTCATGCTCTACTTCCTGCCATTCTGGTACCTCGGCCATTGCTTTAGTTACCTGAACGGTTATTACCGCCATTACGGGGCGAACCCGGACAAGCCGATCGCGTGGGGAGTCAGCAGCTACGGAAAGATTTACAACTGGCTATTTTTCTACAACGGCTATCACGCCGAACATCACTTCCGTCCAAAGGTTCACTGGACGAAAATGGAAAAATTCCGCAGGAGCATTGAGCAACTGCAGAAGCAGGAAGGGGTGCGCACGATTAAGCACGCGCACATGCTCGGTTTCCTGGACCCGAACTTACCCAGGCGTCGCACGGGCAAAACCAAGAACATAGCGGCGTTCGCCGCATCGAAGCGAACAGGCGCTTGACACAAGCGCCTCTACAAGCCGGAGCATGTGGCCTTACGCGGCCATTGAAATCGCTGTATGGCGCGAGCTAACGGCCGGTTCTAGTTCCTGTTTCACTTCTGCAATGACCGGCCGCCAATCTCCGGCGTTCTTTTGGCGGAACAAATGCATCGTTGCGTACCACGGGGAATCGATTCGGTTCTTCATCCAGCGCCAATCGCATTCAGAATGCAGTAACACCCACGTCGGCACGCCCAGCGCTCCGGCCAGATGCGCCGGCATGCTGTCGATCGTGACAATCAAATCGAGTGCGGCCATCGTTCTTGCGGCCTCGTATAAATCGTCATTTCCTGAATCGATCCCAAACCCGATTGGTCGCTCCAGTAACGCGTGGCCCCGCTGAAGAATGTGAAGGGTGACGCCGGCAATGCGCTCGAACCCGGCAAACAATTGCAGCGGGACAGACCGGCGCGGATCCCAATCACTTCCCTGCCATACAAGCCCCACTCTGATGCTGCTCGATGGGGGAATGGTACGCGGCTCAATGTTTATGTACCTGGTTTTGGTCGGGATAGTTTGTATTCGCGTGCGAAACAGGTGCGGCAGTTCACTTAGATGGATCGCCACATCGTACGTTTCCGGCGGAACGCAGTTGTACCGCGTCGCTAATCTGTCGATTCCTTGGACATGCTCGAGTACGCGCGCGACGGAAGCCTGCGCTTGCAGTATCACGCAACGCGCACCATGCCGGAGTAACGGCAGATAACGGGCGAATTGCAATGTGTCGCCCAGTCCGTAGCAGCAGCGTACCAGCACGCGTTTTCCGTGGAGCGGTTCTCCGCGCCAGGTGGATTCCTGGTTACAGGAACCGCGACGGAAACGGTGGCGGTTCTGCAACACGCGATCACTGATGCGCCACGCGGGTTCGAAATCACCACGGCGCATGTGCTGCCGCCATACAACTGCTGGTTCCTTGGCCACCCCAAAGAGGAACGCTGGCCGCCCAACCAATGGCTGTTATTATCCCCGCCTAGCCAGCACGGTGCGCCTCTCAAAAGAGACGCGGCTACAGTTTCGCGCATGCGCCGATTTCGCATGGCTGCAAGCAGCAGCGCATGCACACGTCTCACACGACGCCGCTACACTTTTGCGAATTGCCTACGGAGTTCTTCTTTCTTCTCTTCGCACTCTTCGTGTAGCCGCCGGATTTCTGAGGCCAATTGCTTCTGCAGAGCATCGATATCATCGACCTTGCCCTCGGTTTGCGCTTTGCGAATTTGACCCTTCAGAAACAGCTCTCGCTCAGCGATCTTGGCCCGATACTTGGAATCCAGTTCGGCGAGTTTCTCTTTTTGTTTGTCAGTTAGCACCAGCGATGGAGACGCTTTCTGAAGCCGTTCCATTGCCAGTTCGTAAGCCGATTTCATTGGCTTCGTCGGGTTAAATCGTTGAATCGTTAAATCGGAGCCCGAACAACGGTGGCGAATTGCGTCCGCGGAATCAAATCTTAAATTGGTTTCGAATGCATTCACCAATTCGACTGCTCAGTATTGATTTTGACGGGACTCTTGTGTCGCGTGCAACGGAACCGGTCTTCAACTCCCAATGTATGGAGTTGATTGGCGAGTTGCAGGTTTCGGGTGCCATATGGGCCATTAATACGGGCCGCTCGGTCGATTTGCTCGAGACGGGCCTGGCAGAGTTCGCGCTGCCGATTCGTCCCGATTTCATTCTCACGACCGAACGCGACGTTTTTCGACCGGGACCAAACGGCGACAAATGGGAAGCCTTCGGCGACTGGAACGACCGATGCGCACGCGATCACGCAGAATTGTTTTCCTCCGCGGATTCCATTCTGGCTGAATTCGTGGATTTCGCCACGAACCAAACGAAAGCGCGGCTGATCTACAACTCCGGCGGGCTGGAAGGGCTCGCCGCTGAAAGCGAGGAAGAGATGGACCGCATCACAGATTTCATCCGGCAGGCGCGTGCGGGCCATCCGAAACTGGATTATCAGCGCAATGGCATCTACCTGCGTTTCTGTCACGCTGACTATCACAAGGGCGCCACGCTGGCTGAGC
>JBLMXH010000264.1:0-3168 GCA_050257685.1 Nitrospirota bacterium | reverse complement strand
CTGACGGACGGCGGAGAGACCGAAGCAATCGTCATCGACGTACTCGATAATCCGGCGACAGAAGAAGAGGGCGTTCTGCTCAAGGTAATGACTCGTGGTTCGTTCGAACAAGGCCAGCAGGTGTGGATACTTGATCGCGATGGATCAAAAGTCGGCGCGACTGTCGAAAAAGTTGTCACAGAAACCATCGACAAAGAAGTAACCCTTTCGACTGTGTTGCCGGCGTAGCGGTAGCCGCGGGCGGTGACCGCGGCCGCCGGAGTCAACGCTTTCGCTAAAGCTACGGCGGACAAGCCGCTTCTGGCTACAGGTCGCTGCTTTTGAGGAGAATCGCTCCAGCGCGTATCATTTCATCCAGCGCGTGATCAATGTCGCCGGATTGAAGTTCAATTCCGCGGCAGCCATCGACGATGACATGCGTGCTCAATCCGAGGTGGCGTGCATCGAGTGCGCTGTATTTGACGCAGTAGTCCAATGCCAGACCCATAAGGTAGATGTCCTTGATCGATCGCTTCTTTAGATAATCAGCGAGCCCGGTGTGGCGGCGATGCGCGTTGTCAAAAAACGTGCTGTAGCTATCGATGTTTGGCTCCGTTCCCTTGTGGAAAACGTGATCGACCCGCTTCGCGTCGAATGCTGCCGCAAACTCTGCGCCATGCGTGTTTTGAACGCAGTGCACCGGCCAGAGAATTTGTTCAATGCCGTCGAGCAAAATTCGATCACCGGGCTTTTTACCGGGATGATTTGCGGCGAAGCTGCCGTGGTCCGGTGGATGCCAATCTTTCGTGGCGACAATCAACTCGAATTTCTCCTGCAATTTGTTGGCAATTGGAATGACTTCGTCACCGTGCGGCACGGCAAGCGCGCCACCGGGCAGAAAATCGTTCTGCAGGTCAACGAGGATCAGCGCCTTCATTATAGGAAGTTATTAACCAATCGAGGTGAATGTAGGGCGTCTGTATCAGACGCCGATTCGGGCAACCGGCGTTTCACAGAAACGCCCTACAACTCTTTGGCCCGAGCAATCAATTTCAATCGTAACTCGTGCAATGATCGTTCAAGGCCCATTCTGTAGGGCAGTGGGTCTTTTAACTGCAGGATCTCGGAAGGTGCACAACCGAGCTCTTTGCGCGTGTGCTCGCGCGACACCTCGATATCCGGCGCTTGGTAAACAAGCTGGCCGGCCCGGAAAATCGGTACCAGCAGATCGGAGTAACGACTGTTATCAGGAATTTTCATTTTCTCTAGTGTTTGGGCATCTACGATTTCGCAGGGCTTAGAAACGGCGTGACCGGTTTCGTAGATCGCGTCCCCAATAAATTTCCCGTCCGGCTGGTGGAACCGGCGGACCTGCAATGGGCCCGGGTAAGAGGTCTTTGCCGGGTCATCGGACAGCTTAATTCGATCCCGCCACTGCTGGCCCGGCTTCCGGACTGCGGCCAATTTGTAAATGCCGCCGAGCGCCGCGTCAGGCTGGCCGGTCGTGAGCTTCGTGCCCACGCCCCAGACGTCGATTTTCGCTCCGCGCTTTTTCATCTCTGCGATCGCGAATTCATCCAAATCACCCGAACAGACGATCTTGGCGTCGCCGAAGCCTGCGCGATCCAGCATGCCCCGAGCTTCTATACTTATCGCCACACGGTCGCCCGAATCCAGCCGCACACCTACGATTTCATGTCCGTCCTTGCGCAACTGCCGCGCCACATCAATGGCGTGGCGCACGCCTTCGATAGAGTTGTATGTGTCCACCAGAAAAATGCAGTTGTTAGGCATTGCCCTGGCATATGTTTGAAACGCCTCCATTTCGGTGTCGAAAAACATGATCCAGCTGTGTGCTTGCGTTCCGCTAACCGGGATCCCGAACCGTTCGCCAGCCTGCAAATTCGATGTGCCTGCGCATCCGCCGACGTACGCCGCGCGCGCCGAACTCAATCCCCCATCCACTCCCTGAGCCCTGCGCAGTCCAAATTCGATCACCGGATTGTTTTCAGCGGCGAGACAGACGCGGGCTGCCTTCGTTGCGATAAGGCTTTGAAAATTCAGAATGGTTAGCAAAGCTGTTTCCAGGAGTTGGCATTCGATGATCGGACCGCAGACCCGGATCAACGGTTCATTCGGAAACACGAGTGTACCTTCCGGCATCGCATCGATGTCGCAGGTCAATCGTAGATTACGCAGGTAATCCAAAAAACCAGAATCAAATAGTGATTTACCATCGTTGCCACGCTGCGAGGCCAGGTAATCGATTTCCCGCTCTGTGAAATGGAATGTGCGCAGGAAATCGATGGCCGTCGCCAAGCCGCACGCGACTGTGAATTGTCCACCGAATGGGTTGTGCCGAAACGTGACGTGGAACACCGCCTCGTGGTCTACCACTCCGGCTTTCCAGTAGCCGCAGGCCATCGTGATTTCGTAAAGATCGGTGGTGAGGGCGGAGGAGTTGTGGGTGGATGGCTCCATCATTACGCCGCAATCTAAACAAGCGGCAAGCCTTCGCGAATATTCCGGAACGCGACACGCACCCCTGGAAAACGAACGCGCCTTTGCGCTCAGCGAGCGGTGTTCGTTCCGATATGATTTACGAACCAATCGCTTGCGAGTTTCGCGACTTTATCCAGCGCGCCCGGCTCCTCGAAGAGATGGGTTGCGCCTGGGACAATGTCCAATTTCACTTCACAGCGCATTTGATCACGCGCCATCTCGTTTAACTCGATGACGATGTCGTCGTTGCCGCCGACGATGAGTAGCGTTGGCGCCTGCACTTTTTGCAGCGCATCCCCCGCGAGATCAGGACGGCCGCCACGCGAAACAACAGCGCCGATCAACTGCGGAATTACCGCTGCTGCCACAAGCGCTGCGGCTCCGCCTGTGCTCGAGCCGAAATAACCGAGCCGTAAATCGCGCGTTCGCTCCTGTTCTCTTATCCACCTTGTCGCGTGCACAAGGCGCGCCGAAAGCAGACCAATATTGAAACGGTGTTCGCGAGTGCGGAGATCGACCGCTTCTTCCTTCGGCGTTAGCAAATCAAATAGCAATGTTGCCAAGCCGGCGTTGTTCAACGTGCGTGCGACGAATCGGTTTCGCGGACTGTTCCGGCTGCTCCCGCTGCCATGGACGAAGAGAACCAGCGCGGTCGCATCGCTTGGTATTGTCAGGTTTCCGAATAGG
>JBLMXH010000263.1:0-16618 GCA_050257685.1 Nitrospirota bacterium | reverse complement strand
AAAGTAACCGCGCGAACATCGAAACAGACCACGCCGACCAGCAGATATCCCGCATGCGCAATGCTTGAATAGGCGAGCAGTCGTTTCAAGTTCGTCTGAGGCAGCGCTGCGAGATTGCCGGAAATCAATGTGAGCAACGCGATCACGAAAACAAGCCGTTGTGTTTGCGGAAGATTCATGAACGGCTGCAGAACACGTATCAACACGACGAACCCTGCCGCCTTAGAACCGACGGAGAGATACGCGGTTACGGGCGTAGGTGCACCTTGATAAACATCAGGTACCCAGATTTGGAAAGGGACGGCCGCAATTTTAAACCCGAGCGCCACCAGAACAAACACCATGCCTAACAAAGCCGCGCCGGAAGCATTGCCAGGATTCGCCAGCGCTGCGGTTAACCGATAGAGATTAGTCTGGCCGGTCGCGCCGAAAATCCATGCAATTCCGTAGACGAGAAAAGCCGTGGACAGCGCGCTGAGTACAAGATACTTCGTTCCCGCTTCGAGTGTGGTTGGATCGCGTCTGGTAAAACTGACCAGCACATAAAACGACACTGTTACCAGCTCGAGCGCGACAAAGATAGAAACGAAGTCGATCGCCGAAACGAGGTACATCAGTCCAACACAGGTGAAAAGAGGGAGTGCTACAAATTCGCCAAGGCTTGCCTGCCCGATGGCGCCAGGAAAGGCACTGCGCAGCACTGGCGCGTAATCGAGCATCATGATCAGCACAAGAATCGTTGTCAGCAGCGCGAATTGCTTAAAGAAGATCGCCAACCGATCCGCTGCGTAAAAATTCCAGAAACCGGCTGCCTGAGCAGGCGCGGCAGATGGAATGACAAAGAAGCTGGCGAGAAGAACTATCGCGAGTCCAATGATTGCAACGAAAGCTAAAACGCGCGTATCAATTTTCCGGGCAAACGCTTCGATCATCAGGATCAGCATCCCAAGCACCAGCACCGCAATCTCAAGTAGGGGCGCGGTGATCGAGGTCATTTCCGAGCGATCTGCTGAATGTTGTAGCCGCCTCGCTCTGTCGAGGCGCTCTGGCGCTGTTGCTCTGTGAACCAATGAGATACAACGGCGTGGCTATCCGCCTGCCTGGTCGAGTTGGCAGAGAGAAAACGGCCAAACGTCGGCGCTACGCTTCGCACAAAAATCTGTGGGAAAAATCCGTAGCAAAGAAGTGCTCCAACCAGCAGCGTAACAGGCACACGTACCCCCGGCCTCAGATCGGGCAATTTTTCCCATGTTTCGCGAATGGTGCCCATAAACACCTTGCGGTAGGCACGCAACATATAAACTGTCGACAGCACCACGCCCCACAGCGCGAGGACCGTCGCGATTTGGAAAATATGCATGCGGGCGATTTCCCAGCCGTTTCTGAATGCGCCAAAAAAGATCATGATTTCCCCGGCGAAATTGGCGAAACCGGGAAGACCGATCGCGGCGAACACGGCAAATCCGAAGGCTAAACCGGCGAAAGGCATTACCCTTGCAAGTCCGCCGAGCTCATCAAATGCCAATGTGCCCGTTCGCCGTCGCAGTTCGCCTGCGATGCCAAATAGCAGCGCGATTGAGAGACCATGGGCGAATATCAACACCACAGCGCCGGTTGCGCCGAGAACACCAAAGCTGGCGATACCGAGAAAAATGTAGCCCATGTGCATCACGCTTGAATAACCAAGCATCCAATCGAGCCGCTTCTGCGCGATGGTTACCAGTCCGACGTAGATGATGTTTCCGAGCAACAGCACGATGAGCAAAGTCGCCCAGTGACGGGCGCCTTCGGGCAACATCGGAATGGCCAGGCGCAAGAGTCCGTACAGTCCAAATTTCTTCAACACGCCGGCATGCAGCATCGCTGCGGGCGCGGGCGCGGCGGCGTAAGCTTCCGGTGCCCACGTATGAAACGGAAAGAGTGAGATGAGAATTCCGAAACCGATAAGCAGAAGCAAATAAACGTGCCTTTGCGCGTCGGGAGAGATCTGACCCATTGCTGCTGCAGTTTGCAAAACGCGAATATCGAAACTCCGCGAAGCGAGAGGAAAGCTTTGATATAGTAAGATCAGCCCAAGCAGCAGAATGAAACTGCCGATTGCCAGGTAAATCGTGATCTTCCAGGCCGCTGCGACCCGATTCCCGCTGCCCCAAATTCCGATCAACAGAAATGTAGGAATCAGCGCGAGTTCGTGGAACGCGTAAAAGAAAAATAAATCAATTGAAGCAAAGGCGCCGATCGCTCCGCCAGAGATCAACAGAAGACAGGCATAGAACCAGTGTTCATATCTCTCGATCGTGCCGGCGAACCACACTGCAGCAAGCGTGACGATGCTCGCGAGCAGCACCATGATCATGCTCAAGCCGTCGATCCCAGTGGTGAAGCTCAGGCGCCACTCCGGCGATATGCCGAACGACGTGACGTGTTGGAAGTCGCCGTGAGTGTGATTAAAAGACCCAAACAGAAATAGCGCCGCTGCAAACGTCAAAACCGATGCAGCGAGTGCACTCTTTCGCGCGGGCGCGCCAAGCATGATTAAGACGGCCGCAACGATGGGACAAAAAATCGTGAACAGAACCATTAGCTACGCCGATCGGGTTGAGGATTATTTTTGCCCACGAAAAACACGAAAATGCAAAGGTTTAGAGTCGAAGTTCAGATAACTCAGTTTTTTTCGGCAAGAGCCGCTCATATTCTAATCCTGGGTAATGCCCGAAGTTTACGAGGAGGGCTAATTCGCAACCCGTCGCGCTGAGATAGTTCAAGACTTGTGCGCGATGCTCATTGACCAGCACAGAGGCGGCCTTGATCTCGAGAATGATTTTGTCATAGCAAAGGAAATCAGGCGCAAACGTTTGGAGAAGTGTAGGCCCTCGATACTGCAGAGTTTGGAGTGGTTTTGAGATGAACGGAATTTCGCGAACTTCAAGCTCGATCGTTAGGCATTCGTGGTAGACGGGTTCGAGAAAACCGCATCCCTTCTCTTTGTAAACTGCCATACATGCGCCAACGATTGCGTAGCTTTCCTTTTTGCAAATCAATCCCGTTACTTCTTCATTTCGTGTCATTTCGTGTGTTTCGTGGGGAAATTTCAGGAGCGGATGACTACAAAGTAAATGAGAGCGATAACACCGAGACCGAACAGGAACACGTATGCCTGGAGATTGCCGACTTGGATGAGTCGCAAAACTGCACCAATGCCCCACGTGCCTCGACTGCCTCCGCCCACCGCGCCTGCATCGATGATCCAGCGGTCAATAAAGGCTGCCACACGAGCAAGCAGTTCCTGCGTCCAAAAAATGAGCCAGCCATAGAACTCGTCGAAATAGAATTTGCGTCGTAACAACTCGACCCTAACCGGTTCAGTCTCGCGTCCGCGATAAAGAAGAATCGCCACTGCGACGCCGAGAATCAGTGCGATGATGGCTAATGCGGGAACAAATACCGCCGCTCCTTTCTCGCTGGGAAGTGTCAGAAAGTTTCGAGCGAAAAATGCGAATCCACCGAGCGTTGCAAGAATTGCGAGCACAATCAAAGGCATTGTCATAACAGGCGGTGCTTCGCGCCCTTCGTCCGCGCTGTCGCTGCGTGGATTACCAAAGAAGACGATGACGAGCATCCGAATGACGTAGAAAGCGGTCAGGAAAGCGGTGAACAACGCCACCGAAAAAATCGGCAGGTTATGTTCGTACGCGACCGCGAGAATCGCGTCCTTGCTGAAAAATCCGCTGAACGGCGGACAACCGATTAACGCAAGTGCGCCCGCGGCAAAAGTGGCGAAAGTGATTGGAAGCCTTCCGCGGAGGCCGCCCATGTTCCAGATGTTCTGCTCGTGATGAAGCATCACAATGATTGAGCCGGCGGCGAGAAACAGGAGAGCTTTGAAAAACGCGTGAGTGAAAAGGTGGAACATCGCCGCTTCATTCGACGCGAGACCCACAGCCATCACCATGTACCCAAGCTGCGATAACGTGGAATAGGCGAGAATGCGTTTGATGTCATCCTGCTGGGTGGCAATCAGCGCGGCCATGACTGCTGTGATCGTGCCGATCCACGCGACGACCAGAAGCGCTGCATGTGAAGCTTGAATAATAAATGCGACGCGCACCAGCATATAAACTCCAGCTGCAACCATGGTGGCAGCGTGAATTAACGCCGAGACCGGCGTCGGACCTTCCATGGCGTCCGGCAACCAAACGTGCAGCGGAAATTGCGCAGATTTTCCTACCGCTCCGCAGAAAATTAGAAGCGCGACAACTGCCACGAATGTTGCGTGGCCACTGAACATCGACATCCGCGGCGCGATTTCGGCAAACACGACCGATCCGGTCGTCATCCAAAGCATGAGGATGCCAGTCATAAACCCGAAATCGCCAATTCGCGTGGTGATGAATGCTTTGTTCGCTGCGTCGGCTGCAGCGTCTCGAAAGAACCAGTGACCGATCAAAACATAGGACGTAAACCCAACCAACTCCCAGAAGATGAAAAGCATTACGAAATTGTTCGCGAAAACGATCCCAAGCATCGCGAACATGAAGAGCGACAGCGCCGCGAAATAACGCGACTTACCTTGATCGTCGCGCATATAGCCTAACGAATAAATGTGAATGAGCGCTCCAACGCTAGAAACCACAACCGCCATCGTTCTGCTCAACTGATCAAGCGTTAGGCCAAGCGGCACACGAAAAATCGGCGGCAGATCGAGCCACGCGAATTCGGGTGCCGACGTGGCTGACTGAGCAAAGATCAAGCAACTGCAGCAAAAGCTTACCAGCACCGCGATAATGGAAATTGCACAGCTCAACGATTTCCATCGAAGCGTGAAAAGTGTGATCACCACAGCACTAACCAACGGCGCGAGCAGGATTAACCAGGGAACAACTGCGTTCATAGGGTTAGTACCGCCCAATATCTGGATGGAAGCTTCCGATATGCTCACGGTCACTCCGAGCGTAGTCGAGGAAGCCCGTGGCGTACCCGACAGGCAGTTTCGCGGGATATCTCGACTTCGCTCGACATGACGATTTGAGGCTTGTCCTCATTGGCGTGTTCCTGGCTAGAACTTCAGAGTGCTGATATCCTTGAGATCCGTGGTTTGCCTCGCGCGATATAGCGCAACCAGAAGCGCGAGCCCCACCGCCACTTCAGCCGCGGCCACTGTGATGACGAAAAAGACAAACACCTGCGCGTTGTAATCCGGCAGGCCGTTCGTTCCTACCCGAAATCGCGAGAAAGCTACGAGCGACAAGTTGGCCGCGTTCAACATCAGCTCGAGCGACATCAAAATGACGATGAGGTTTCGACGCAGCATTACGCCAGCCAAACCGGTCGTGAAAAGAATCGCACTTACGATTAGGTAATCGCCGAGCGTGATCATGTTAGCGTGGTTCCCGTCGACTCAGGAGGACTACCCCAATCGTGGCGACGAGCACCAGGACGCCGATGATTTGAAAGGGCAGATTGTAATTGGTGAAAAGTAGCCGGCCGATGTTCCACACATCGTCCGTTGTCGATCTTGCGAGCGGCGGAAAAACGCGTCGCGCAGCTTGAAAGCGCCCAATGACAATGCAGACCTGAACAAGCAGGATGACGGCGACCCCGACGCCGCACACGGCAGCTAGCCAGTTGATCCGGCGTCGTTCCTCGGCGCGAATGTCCAAAAGCATGATGATGAAAAGAAACAGCACCATTACGGCGCCCGCGTAGACCAACACCTGAATAATGCCTACAAAAAACGCATCGAGCGACATGAACAGCGCTGATAACCCAAGGAAGGAAACAACCAGGCTCAGCGCGCTGGCAACCGGGTTCCGATTGAGAACAACAGCTGCACCGAAAACCACCGTCAGCACTGCAAAAATCCAAAATAGAAACGGGGACATCGAATTTATTTTTGAATTTTCAATTTCGATTTTGATTTTGGCCGTTCATTTCTTCTCGTTCCACGCTGTCCATTACTCCGCCGTACCTTCTGTCATCCTGAATGAAGTGAAGGATCTCGGGACCGAAAACAAATGGAGCTTGGACGTTGCATCTCTTATGAGATCCTTGCCCTCGCTCGGGAACACGCGCGACTACTACTTTTTTTGATTCCATTTCAGTACCACGCCGTGCATGACGCCGCCGATGTCGAGAAGCTTCTCCTTATGGTGCACCATGTCGGCACGCGTAAAGCCGGTGATGGCGTAATCTTTGCGCAGGAAAATCGCCTGTTCGGGACAAACTTCCTCGCACATTCCGCAGTAAATGCAGCGGATCATGTCGATGTCGAATTCTTGAGGGAATTTTTCGACCTTGGCGAAACGATCGATGGGGGGAATCTCGCCGGGAATAATTTTGATCGCGCGCGGCGGGCAAATGAACTCGCAAAGTTGACATGCAACGCAGCGCACCCGTCCATCCGAGTCGCGCACTAGCGCCGGGGCGCCGCGGTAATAATCCGGCAGGTGACTGTCCCATTTTTGCTCGGGATATTGCATCGTCACCTTGGTGCGTCCGAGCAGCATATTCTTGAAATGCTTCAATGTGATGGCCAGACCGGCGGCGATAGCTGGCAGATACAATCGCTCGCGCCAGTTCAATCTCGGTCGTGGAACGGTGATGGGCATGATCAGAATGACAAATGACGAATGTCGAATGCCGAATCAATGAAGCGGCAACTACCCGACGGTTTCGGCCACCAAGCAGCGGTTTCGGCTTCAGAATTCGGATTTCCTTCGAGCTCCGTCATTCGGATTTCGTGATTTACTTGGGTGTAAACGTTATTAGCCCTGCCACAATGAAGATGTTCACCAGCGCGATCTCGAAAAAGAAAAGCCAGCCCAGCCGCATGAGCTGATCCCATCGAAATCGCGGGAGCGTCCAGCGTACCCACATAAAAAAGAAAATCACGACGGCGACCTTTGCGAAAAAGACGGCGATGTTAATCAGGCCAAAAATCCATCCATGGGAGCCATCGGGTATACCCGGAAAATGCCAGCCGCCAAAAAATAATGTCACCACAACAGCCGATCCGGTGATCATCGCGGCGTATTCGCCCAGAAAATAGAGAGCGAACTTCATCGAGCTATATTCGGTGTTGTAGCCGCCTGCGAGCTCCTGCTCGGCCTCAGGCAAATCGAACGGCAGTCGGTTTGTTTCGGCGAAAATCGCGATCATGAACACCAGGAACGAGATGATCATTGGAATCGTAAGCAGCCATTTCCATGGATTCATCCAATCACCGATGAAAGGCGCAATAAACCAGCCGTGATCGACCTGGTACTGCACCACGCTCGTTAGCCGCAAACTTCCAACAAGCAAAAACACTGGAATGACGGCAAGCCCGAGCGAAAGCTCGTACGAAAGCATTTGCGCGCTCGAACGAATCCCACCCAGGAAGGGATATTTGGAGTTAGAGGCCCAACCACCGAGGACGATGCCGTAAACGCCTAACGAGGAGATCGCAAATACAAAAAAAATCCCGATGTTCACGTCGGCAATCACCATGGGCACACCAAACAACGTGCTGCCGAACGGCACCACGGCGATGGTAATGATGGCCGGCATGACTGCGAGGCACGGCGCCAGCCAGTAGTAAAATGTATTCGTAGAACGGGGCGTGAAATCTTCTTTCAGCAGCAGTTTGAACATGTCCGCAATCGGCTGGAAAAGACCGGCGGGCCCGACGCGATTCGGCCCGACCCGGTCCTGAATGAACGCGCTGACCCGGCGCTCTGCGTACACTGCGTACGACACCATAAACAAGATTACCCCTAGAAGAATTGCGACTTTCAGCAGCGAGGTAATGACAAAAAACCAGTCCATTATGGTCGTCAGTTCTACTTTTGCTGCGCCGTTTCTGGTTCGACCTGTCGAGTAATGGACTCTTCAAGATGAGCTTTGGCGTGATCTAATTCCGACCGAACCGTGCGACGTGCAGCCTGAACCGCGATCGCTTGTTCAATTGCTTCTTCATCGCTGGGATGCGTGGGCGGCAACTCTTCAATCGCCAGAATGTGCACGCCGAGGTCCCCGATTTTGCTGAGACTCAAGCCGGCGAATTGTGGAACCGTTTCGCTTATCCGCCGGAAAACTTCTTCAATTGAATGAAGTGAGTCGCCGCCGCCGACTGCCTGAAGGAGATCACGTAGAATCTCCCAGTCGTCGCGAGCATTGCCAGGCGGGCGCGTGGCGCGGTTCAACCGTTGTAAGCGGCCCTTGCCGTTGATCATCGATCCACGTTTTTCGGCAAAGCCGCACGCGGGTAGGACGACGCTCGCGGTTTGAGTCGCTGGGTTCTTCAAGTTATTCATCACAATCCGTGCAGGTAATCGCGCGAGTTCTTCCAGCGACAAGCCCAGGTGCATCGCGTTCTCTTTTAGTATGACGAGCGCTTTGACTTCTCCAGATCTTACCGCGTTTGCTATCGCCATGAGCTTTGCGCCTGGCGCGGAGCGTGAACCCAGGATCAGACGAGCGCCGTTTGTGTTCGGGTTACGATCTTTGCTTAACAAGATCTTGTCCGCCGGCCCACGCCTCGGGACGATATCGATCCACTTTACGCCTAACGAGTTCGCTAACTGCGCGGTGAGCCAAAGCTCTTCGTTGGTCATCCGGCCAGAAGCAACAATCGCAATCTCTGACCCGGTAAACTGTTTTAAATGGAGCGCTGCTTGTCCAATTGCAGTTGGCCAATCAGCAGGGACCAACCTTCCCTCGGAACGAATCTGCGGCTCCAGCAAACGCTCTTCGGCTTCCAGATATTTGTAATTGAGCCGGCCATAATCGCACATCCAACAGGAGTTGACGTGATTGTTCTCCCGCGGCGTTTGGCGATAGACCACATCCTCGCGGGTTCCGATGATTGTATTGCACCCCGTCGCGCAACTTGTGCAGATGCTCTTCGTTTCTTTCAGGAACCAGACGCGCATTTTGAACCGGAAATCGGTGGAAGTCAGTGCGCCCACGGGGCAAATGTCGACGGTATTAAGCGAATAATTGTTATCTAACGCCCTGCCGGGGTGCGCGGTGAGAACGGTGTGACTGCCGCGGTCGACAAACCCGAGCACATCGTCATGCGCAATTTCCTGGCAGAAACGGATGCAGCGCGAGCACAGAATGCAGCGCTCGTCGTCCAGCGTTACCCGCGGACCGAGTTGTACAGCTTTCGGTTTTTTCACTTTGTTCTCCAGGAAACGCGATTGCGAATTGCCGTAATCGACACTGAACTCCTGCAAACGGCATTCGCCGGCCTGATCGCAGATCGGACAATCGAGCGGGTGATTGATCAGGAGGAATTCCATGACGCCGCGCTGGCAATCCTTCACTAACGGTGAATCGGTGCGAACGGCCATGCCTTCAGCCACATCCTGCGCGCAGCAAATTTGCGGACGCGGCATCCAATTGATGATCGGTTTGCCATCGGCGCCCAGCTCCGGCTTGCGATCGGGACCGAGCCTCGGAAAACCCATTTCGATCAAACACATGCGGCAGTTACCCGGCGAGCTGAGCTTTTTGTGATAGCAATACCGAGGCACGAAAACACCAGCGCGCTCGCACGCCTCGATCACCCGCGTACCCTTAGCAAACTGGTGCCAGACCCCATCGATCTGGACATTGAACATCGGAACTGCTGGTTCGTTAGGCATTTTGTGAATCAGGAAAGCAGGAAAAAAGGAAAATAGAAAAACAGGCAGCCGGTATAATCACACAAGAAGATCGACACGTTCATGTTGCTTCGGAAGCTCACGGCAGAAGCGTTTTATTGTTAATGGAGCGGTCGCGAAATTGAACAACAAGCCATCGTTAAGATTGGCGGCTTTGAGGTAACTGCGGCCAATCGCGAAATGAATGTCTTCCAACCGGCTGATCGCCTTTAGTTCAACGACGATTTTGCCTTCGACGAAAAAATCCAAACGATGCTCGCCAACCTGGTGATCGCGGTAGAACAGGGGCACTGGATGCTGGCGGATGAATCGGATTCCACTGAGTGCAAATTCAACAGCCAGCGCTTCCTCGTAGATCGATTCCAAGAAACCAGGACCAAGTGCTCGGTGCACTCGGATCGCGCAGGCAATGATCTCCTCCGTAACTTTGGAGTCTCTAAGATTTTTTCCTGCTTTCCTGCTTTCCTGATTCATCTTTTAGATCGTTCCTTTCGCACCGGCTTTGTCCCAGCCGGGGTCGTGCGCCATGGGGACGGTGGCAATGGATTGTTCCTCGATTAACTCTTCGGGCGTGTACTCGGGGGGCAGGGGTGGGGGAAGGGGTTTTTTGGCGCGTGCCGCAAATTCTTCCCGGAATTTTTCGACGAAACTTTGCGTCGGCCAGGCGCAGGCTTCGCCAAACGCGCAAATCGTGCGGCCCGCGATGTTATCGCCAATGGTTTTCAGTGTTTTCGGATCTTCGACCACGCCGCCGCCGCGCAGCATGCGGTCGGTGATTTTTTGCATCCACAGCGACCCTTCCCGGCAGGGTGTGCATTGGCCGCAGCTCTCGTGCGCGTAAAACTTGTTGATGTTGTTCAGCACCCAAACCATGTCGCGCGAATCGTCCAGCACGATCACGCCGCCGGATCCCGCCATCGAGCCCGCGGCTGCCAGTGAATCGAAATCCATCGGGATATCGTCGATTGAGATTTCACGCTCAATTGTCGAACCGTCAGGCTGTTTTTGCTTCAGTTTGAGTCGTTCATCTGCCCGCAGAACTTTCGCAGAGCTTCCGCCCGGAATGACGGCTTTTAATTTTCGGCCTGGTCGCAAGCCACCGGCCATCTCGTAAATCAATTGACCCATCGTAACGCCGCCGACTTCAACTTCGAAGTAACCCGGACGTTGCACATCGCCGCTGACGCAGAGAACTCGGGTGCCGGTATTGTTAGGCCGTCCGAGACGTGCATATTCGGCTCCACCCATGGCTATGATGTGTTTGATATTACAGAGTGTCTCGACGTTGTTGACGATCGTCGGGCACATATACAGACCCAGCACGGCGGGAAAATAAGGCGGCTTGATTCGCGGATAACCACGTTTCCCCTCGAGCGATTCGATGAGACCCGTTTCCTCACCGCAAATGTAGGCGCCCGCGCCGCGGTGAATGTAGAACTCAACGTCAAATCCTGATCCGAGGATGTTTTTGCCAAGGAAATTGCGTTGCCGTGCTTCTTCGATTGCACGCTCAATGATTTCCGCGCCCTCTGGAAATTCTCCGCGGATGTAAACATAGGCGGTGTGCGCACCAAGGGCGTAGCACGAGATCAACATTCCTTCGAGCAACTGGTGTGGATCGTCATGAATGATGTAGCGGTCTTTGAATGTGCCCGGCTCGGATTCGTCGGCGTTACAGATCAAATACACCGGCCGCTTTTCGTCCGGTTTGATAAAGCTCCACTTCAAACCGCAGGAGAATCCCGCTCCGCCGCGACCGCGAAGCCCTGAGTTTTTGACTTTGTTGACGATGTCATCGCGCGACAAACTCAACGCTTGCTTTAATTGTTCGTAACCGCCGTCGCGTAGATAACAATCGATGTCGGTCGTCCAACCGGGGCGTCCGACATTTTTATAAACTAATCGGTGTTCCAAAGGATGCGGCGGCCAATGACGTGACGCAGGCAATCGTGCCTGCGAGGCTTTGGCAGACAGGATTGTCTGCGTCACGCCATCCGGATCTACTTTCTCGTACAGTTTCTCGCCAACCATGCACACTGGTGCGGTGTGGCAACTGGCCAGACACTCAACAAATTCCACGCTGTAAGCTCCATCGGCGCTGACCGCGATCGGATTGTGCATTTCGTCACCCGCAGCCGGTCGTTTGATTCCGAGGCTCGCGCACAAATTTTCCATCACTTCCAATCCACCCGCCATCGCGCAACTGAGCGTGCGACAGATCCGAATATGAGTTTTTCCCGCCGGATATTGGCGAAACATCGGATAAAACGTGACGACCTCGAGAATGTTGATCGGTTGGATGCCGAGTTTTTCCGCAATCCAGAAGACGGCTTCGTCGTTAATGAACCCGAAATGTTCCTGCCATAAATGCAACAGCGGCATCGCTGCGCTGCGACGGTGCTCGCTTGGATAGCGCGCAATCGCCGCGTCCATTCTTTGCTCCAGTTCGGCGGGAATTTGTATACGCGCAGCGTCTGCCATCGTTGAACCTAACCCAGCGCAGTGACAGGCGGCAAATCGCCTTTCGTGCTGCAGAGTCCGCTTTCCGCAACGGAATAGTGCGTGAGGCAGGCAATCCTGCCTGCAAGTATGGAGCAGACAGGATTGTCTGCCTCAGGGCGAATCAATTGGAGATGGTGCTGTCCTTCGACTGCACTTTGTCGTCCTTGAAAACGATAGTGACTGTGTCTTTCCCCTGACGATAGACGTACGTCGTCTGCTTCATAACCGTCGGGTCCTCGGCCTTCGACGAGGTGGGTTGCCCCAGGATTGATTCCACCTGCTTCTTCGACATGCCTTCCGTGACCTGATCCACGTTCGCCTTGGTGATCCGCTTGCCGATGCATGAGACGGAGACTGCGATCAAAACTACAAGCGTCAGACGTGCAAATATTTGTAGCATTGATTTCATGGGCCCATCATCTATCGCATTCGCCCATCACGAAGTCCAGACTGCCGAGCACCGCGGGCACGTCACTAACCAGACAACCGGGCAAAAGCTCCGGCAGAATGCTCAGGTTCACGAACGAAGGCGCGCGAATTTTCAGCCGGTACGGAACCCCGCCGCCTCTGCTGTTGATGTAAAAGCCCAGCTCACCCTTGGGATTTTCGGCCCCGAAATAGACTTCGCCCGGCGGCGCATCGAGCCCTTCGGTGACCACGATGAAATGATGAATCAATTCTTCCATCTTTGTCATCACTCGAGATTTCGGCGGGGTCATATTTTTCCAGTTCGAAACATTGATTGGACCGCTGGGCAGTTTATCGATGACCTGCCGCAAGATTCGCGCGCTCTGACGCATCTCCTCGACTCGCACCAGATAACGATCGTAACAATCGCCCGAACTACCGATGACCACGTCGAAATCGTACTGCTCGTAGTCGAGATAGGGATGTTTACGGCGCAAATCATGTTCGATTCCGCTTGCTCTCAGGTTTGGCCCGGAAATCGCATATGCGATCGCGCGCTCTTTTGTGATGACGCCAATGTCTTTTGTACGATCGATGAAGATCTTATTGCGGGTCAGCAACCTGTCGCATTCGTCGAGGCTTGGACCAAAGTCGTCTAGAAACTTTTTGAGTTGTGGGATAAAGCCTTCGGGAAGATCACGGATTTGCCCACCAACTCGCGTGTATGACGTGGTAAACCGTGCGCCTGTTAGAAGTTCGAAGAGATTATAAAGTTTTTCGCGCTCAGTGAACGTATAGAGAAAGACCGACATTGCGCCGAGATCGAGTGCCATCGCGCCGAGCCCAAGCAGATGCGACGAAATGCGCGATGTTTCGCAGCAAATTGTGCGTATTGCTTTGCCACGTGGCGGGATATCCCAGTCCATTAACTTTTCAACCGCCAGTGCGTAAGCCACGTTATTCGAGAGCGGCGCAAGATAATCGAGCCGATCGGTGTACGGCACGAACTGGTTATATTGCATGTTCTCGGCGATCTTCTCGTCGCCGCGGTGGAGAAATCCGACGTCTGGCGTGGCTTTGGTGATGATCTCACCATCGAGTTCCAGCACGAGGCGCAAAACGCCGTGCGTGGCTGGATGCGACGGCCCCATGTTGAGCACCATCTTCTCGCCGATATCGTCTTGCCCAGGCTTGCGCAGTGCCGCATCAGCTGCAGCCACCCGGGTAACCGGGTCCGGCGATTCGATCTCCCGTGTGGTGAATGGCATAAGCTCGCAGGTTATCTATGCTGCCGCGTGAGCCTGCCGGCGCAAGCGATTTCGATTCGCTTGCCCATGGATCTCGCCTGCTGGTTTAAAACCCTGGCCGTCGCTTCGCGTCCGTTGCAGCGCCGTCGGCTTGAAACGGGGTTTTCCCTATGTTCGCCTCCGCGCAGGCCCAACCCATTGGTAAAGGGCTCGATTGCAATAATTGCTCACATATGTGAGCAATTATTGCAATGATTCTCCCCAATCCCAAACAGCGTCGACAACACGTCAGACGCGCCAGCTAGTCGGAAGTTCCGCTCGCAACCTTCAGCGACTCGCGTTAACTACGACGCCTATGCCAAAGAAAATCGCACTACTTTTCGCCGGTCAGGGCGCGCAATGCGTCGGAATGGGACGCGACCTGGCCGAACGATATCCGGTCGCAGCGGATTTGTTTCGTCAGGCCGATCAGATTCTCGGTCGAAATTTGTGCCAGATCGCGTGGAACGGGCCAATGGAAGAATTGACAAAAACTTCAAATTGTCAGCCCGCGCTCTACGTTCACGCGCTCGCGGCGCTGGCAGCGCTGCGCGAGGTCTTCGGCGAGTTGGAAATCGGCGGCGCGGCGGGCCTGTCGTTAGGGGAGATCACCGCACACGCCGCGGCTGGGACGTTCGATTTTCCGACTGGTCTGAAGCTTGTGCAAAAGCGCGGCGAATTCATGGATGAAGCATGCGCAACAACGCAAGGCGGCATGGCAGCGATGATCGGTGGCTTGGAAAACGATGTGCGCCGCCTCGCCGCGGATGAAGATGTCGATATTGCAAACATCAATGCGCCTAACCAGATCGTCATTTCCGGCGAGTTGGCGAATGTCGAGACCGCTGTTGGTGTTGCAAAGGAGTACGGCATAGGGCGCGCGACGATGCTCAACGTTGCGGGCGCATATCATTCGCGCCTCATGGAAAGTGCCTACGTGAAATTGGAGAAAGTGCTCGCCGATGTGCCGATGCAATCACCGCGTTTTCCCGTGATTAGCAACGTGACCGGTGAAGAAGTAAAAAAGCCGGAGGAAATCCGGGAAACTCTCCGCGATCAAGTCACGGGTACGGTGCGATGGGCAGATTGTATGCAGCGTCTTATCCACCTGGGTTGTGATCTTTTCATTGAGCTTGGCCCGGGCAACGTGCTGGCCGGTTTATTGAAACGGACCAATCGCGAGATCGCTGTCATTTCGATTGGCGACGCAGAATCGGTTGATAAATGCTGCGGGGTACTTTCGTAGCGTTCCGTGGAGAAAAGCGATGCCATGACGCATCGCGCTCCGAAAGCTTCGCGAAATAATTGGCCCGAATAGATATTTTGCACGAAGTGCCTTGGGAGTGCGACGCGTCCGCGCGTCGCTTTTCTGCAGCAGCCTCGCATCGACAAGAGAGCCCTAGTTAGGTAATTTCCCAGTATGACACTGCAACAGCGTGTGGACTCAGATTTGAAGGAGGCAATGCGCGCCAAAGAGACAACAAAACTCGGCGTGTTGCGCATGATTAAGTCGGCGTTGAAATATGCCGCCATCGAAAAATCGGGCGCGGAGGCCGAACTCAGTGACACTGAAGCCATTCAGGTTATTCGCAAGCAAGCGAAGCAGCGCCAGGATTCGATCGAAAGTTTTGAAAAAGGCGGCCGGGGAGAATTGGCGGACAAGGAAAAGGAGGAGCTGGCGATTTTAAGGACTTACCTGCCACAAGCGATGAGCCCGGAGGAGGTGGCGAGAGTGGTGCGCGAAACAATTACTGAACTCGGCGCCACATCGAAAGCACAAATGGGCGCAGTGATGAAAGCGTTGCAGGAGAAGGCCGGTGGTCGCGCCGACGGCAAAACGCTGAGCGCGGAAGTCCAAAAGCAGCTTTCGTGATTCGTTGAAGCGTTGCATACACACGTCATTCCCAGCGAAGTCGAGGAAGCCCGTTGCATTGTCATATGGCCACGCAACGGGATTTTTCGACTTCGCTTTCGCCCAAGATGACGCCGCGTTGAGGCGTTAACGTATCGCAATGCTCAGTGCCATCATCGTAGCCGGCGGCAGCAGCCAGCGGATGGGGTCCGATAAATTGTTTGCGGTCATTGCGGGAGAACCCGTCATCGCTCACGCAATCCGCGCGTTTGAGCGCACGATTTCGATCAGCGAAATCGTCGTTGTGGCGCGTGAACAATCTCATGATGAAATCAGAAAAATCAGTTCCACCGCTGGATTTAGAAAAGTCCGGGCCATTGTTCGCGGTGGGGAGCGTCGGCAGGATTCTGTTCGGGCTGGATTGGATCGCATTGAGAGTGACACTCGATACGTCGCCGTGCACGACGCGGCGCGGCCGTTGGTTACTCCGGAGCAAATCGAGCGCGCATTCGAACAGTGCCGCGTCCATGGCGCAGCCGCTTTGGCGCAGCCAGTCGACGACACTTTAAAACGCGCGGACACCAATCTTTTGGTCGTTGGGTCCGTCGATCGTCATCATCTTTACGCGATGCAAACGCCACAGATTTTCGAGCGAAAAGTAATTGAGGACGCCTACCGCGCTGTGTATGCGGAAAACGTTTTAGTCACCGATGAAGTTTCAGCAGTCGAACGACTCAGTCATAAGATCGCGCTTGTTCTCAACGATGATTTCAATTTCAAAATTACTTATCCGCGCGATCTACCGGTCGCAGATTTTATTCTTCGCGACCGAGAGAAGAGTCGTAGGTAGGGCGCGTCACTACGTGCGCGCCGTGCTGAAGGGTGAATTGAAAACGGCGTGCAGAGGACTGCCCGCCCTACCA
>JBLMXH010000262.1:0-4510 GCA_050257685.1 Nitrospirota bacterium | reverse complement strand
AAAACGGGCGGTTAGCTCAGTGGTAGAGCGTCTCGTTTACACCGAGAGGGTCGGAGGTTCGAAACCTTCACCGCCCATTCTGGATTTTCCATTTCCGAATTGCGATTGGAAAGCCTGGCCGTTGCTTGGCATCCGTTGCAGGCGATTTCAGGACAGCATCCGTTCTACTGCCGCTTCGACGTGGATCTTTGTTGTGTCGAGAAATGGAATGCCGTTATAGCTACGATCGCGGAGAATTAGCGGTAACTCCGTACCGGCAAGAATCACTCCTTCGATATCCCACGTTCTCTTCATTCGATCGATGATGGTGAGTAATCCCGTGCGCGTCTCGGGCAGGAATTTTCCTGGAACCAATTCGTTCATGTACTTATTATGAATGTACTCCTGGTCGTCCGGATCGGGCATGAACAGTTGGATATCCTCGCGCGCGAAAACCCTTGGATAGAAATCTGACTGCATTGTGTAGCGCGTGCCCATCAGCGCGAGCCGTTTCAAGTTCTGCATTTTGGCCGCGGCTCGTGTCGCCTCGACAATGCTGATCAACGGGATCGGTGAGCTCGCCGCAACTTCATCGAACACGATGTGAGGCGTGTTTGCGGAGATTATTCCAAATTCTGCGCCAGCTCGCGCGAGTTTACCGATCGCCTTACGCAAGAAGTTAGCCATACCGCTCCGGTCGTTTGCGTCCATAAAGTCGAGCCCCTTCCTGAGGTCAACGCTGACGATTAGAAATTCCGGATAATGTTCGTCGCCGGTGCGGTCGCGATACAGCGCGATAATACGTTGGTAATAGTCCACCGTACTTTCCGGTCCAAGGCCGCCAATGATTCCAAGCGTTCTCATTCGTAAGCACGAATGGACCAGCCTTCGCAAAAGCTACGGCTTGGCAAGCACCAATAAACACGAATGGAAAGAATCGAGTCACCATGACGCGATGTGTTAGCACGCCAACAGGTAGGGCGCGTCACTCTGTGCGCGCCTCTCCTTTATTCGGAAGCACCGCGATGGATTGCACGAAATCAGTTTGGGCTGTCGCGCTCTTTCCATGATGTTCCAGTTTGGCGCGGTGCTATTATGTTTGTCGTTAGCCAACGCGCTGCACGTTCATGGATCCGTACGCAAAACCAAAGGAGCAAAAGATCGATGCGCGCCGACCGAGGATCCGCCACGTCTCGCAAACTGTGGAACCGCGCACGCGGCGGGACCGGCAGGCGGAGAAGCAAGAGGTAGCCGCCGAGCGTCGTGCGATCAAAAAGGCTGCGCGGCAACATTTGAAAGAACAGTTGCTGCGAGAACTCGACGAGCCGGAATAATGGTTGTTGTAACCGCTTCGCGGCCTGCCAGGCTGGACGGGACGAAGGCATGTGCGAAGCGCACCCAAGTTGTGCCGGTCCCCACCCACAGCGCGGCGGCTACAGGCAACAGGATGCAGGCAAGATGACGCTATCCTTTGCCGCCCGGACATTTAACACTACGGTTGGATCCATGAAATCAGTCGTTCTCTTCATTGCTCTTATCTGGCTCGCAATGAGCACGATCGCGCTGGCGCAATCGCCATCTCGGCGTAATCCCGACGTTTCGAATAAGGCGTTGATCACAAAATCGACCCCAGGCATCAATCCTGACACCTTCAAAAATCAAAGCGTGAGTACGGCGACTGCAACGCTGCACAAGCTCGCCGATGACTACTACGCGTGGCGCAATGAGAATCATCCGGTCCGCAGCAGCGAGGCAGGACTTCATACCTGGGACGATCGGCTGACTGATTACTCGCCGGCTAAGATTGCGGAACGCGCCCAGCACGTGCGTTCGCTCCTGGAGAAGGTGCGTGCGATGAAAACCGACAACTGGCCGAAAGACCAGCAAATCGATTGGATCCTTTTTCGCGCGCAGCTCGAGAATGTCGAGTTTGGCGATCGGGTCCTGAAATTCGAGTTCACAAATCCGCAGGTTTACACGGATGAATGCACGAATGGCATCTTTTCGTTGTTAAAAAAGGAATACGACACGCCGCGGAAACGCGCGCTCGCAGCTACTGCGCGTCTCAAGCAGATGGCAGCACTCCTCAAGCAAGGTCTGAGCAATTTGCAAAAGCCGGTGAAACTTTACGCGCAGCTCGCGATTCAATCAGCTCGGTCGATTGATCCCCTTTTGAACAACAGCCTCATGGCGCTGGATGTGGATCTGTCGCCTAACGAGCATGAAGAATTAGTGAAAGCGCGCAACGCGGCGATCGCAGCCGTGCACGGTTTCGCCGACGAGCTGGAGACACGCGTTCCCAAAATGGTGGATTTCACGCCAATGGGAGAAGCCAATTATAACTATTATTTGAAGCATGTTCTGCTCCTGCCGCTAAACGCGTCGGAGGTAGAAACGATCGGGCGCGCCGAACTGGCGCGTTACCGTGCGCTCGAAGCGCTGTTGCCGGATCCGAAGCTCGCCGACCCGGATCCCAAGCGGGCACCGAATATTCCACCCGATCAGGAGTCGTTCTTAAAAGCGTACGAGAGTCGTGAGACTGAGATGATTAATTTTCTGAGAGAGCACAACTTGGTGACGCTACCGGGTTACCTTGGGCCATTCCAAATTCGCCAGTTACCGGAGGCATTTAAACCAACAAGTCCTGGAGGATTCATGAATCCTCCAGGCGTTTACGACAAGGATCCCACCGGTTTTTTCTTTATTCCGACTTACAACCCGGAGTCGAGGAACTTTTATATTCGGGCCGCGATTGAAGATCCGCGGCCGATCCTTGGACACGAAGGCATTCCGGGGCACTTCCTCCAGCTCTCTATCGCAAATCACGTAAGCGATGAAATCCGTCGGCAACACGAGGACACCGTGTTCGTCGAAGGCTGGGCATTGTACGGCGAAGAGATGCTGTCCCGCACCGGGCTTTACCCGAACAATTCCCCCGCACAAGGACAAATCCTGCGCTTATCGCGTTATCGCGCCGCGCGCATTGGCGTCGATGTGAATTTGCACACCGGCCGCTGGTCCTTCGAACAGGCAGTGAAGTACTTCATGGACGCGGGCGGACTGGATCGCGAAGCAGCGGAAGGCGAAGCAGCCGGCGCGGCCTCAAGCCCGACACAGAAAATCAGTTACATCACAGGCAAATGGCAGATCATGAATTTGCTCGGCCGCTACAAGGATAAACAAGGTGACAATTTCCGGCTGGGCCAATTCCATGATGATCTGATCAAGAACGGCAGCCTCCCTGTTTCCGTGGTCGAATGGATTCTGCTCGACGATCCGACAGCAATTCAGCAAACGTTCAAATAACTCTGCAGCCGCTTCGCTGCGCGAAACAACAAGTGGGTAGAGCGCGCAGTCCTCTGCGCGCCCTTTCGTGCCTCGATCTAAAGAACCAACGCACCCAGTCAAGCGCTGTACCCATGAGGCAAAGGTTTTGCTGATATTCTGGTACTGCACGTCGCTGTAGCTTGGTCATTGTGCGAACTGTAGATGTAGCCATAGAAGACGCACTGTAGAAGCCTGGAAGTCCGATGTAGTTAGGCGATTATTCTTCTTCCCGTGTTATTGCCCACATGACGCAGAAGCCCCCGAATAGTCGCACGGTGTGACTGGTCGATCAGATATGCGACGCAGTAGGTCGGTAAAGCTGCGCGTTTAGAAAACAAACCGTGAAGCGCGATTCGCACTGCGAGTAACAAACGCAGTATAGCGCAATCTATTCAGAACGAAGTGTGCCAACTCCGCGGCACAGGCCCAGCGCGGCACCCGAAACGCGTTACCTGTCGGACCGGCCGTTTTGCGCCGAAGACACAACCCAGGGTTCAGCGGGAGACAAGTTCTCAGCAGCCCATTGCCGCGCAAACCGTTTGAGCTCGGCTGCAGTGTACAAGCTTAGCTTGTGTTTGATCTTCTCGCAGTGCGTCTCGATGGTCTTGCGGCTCAGATGAAATTGCTCCGCGATTTCCCGGGGGCTATAAGCAGCACCTAACAACTGAAACACCTGCATTTCGCGATCCGACAACCGCTCTATTCCAGTACGTGACGGAATTGACTTCTCGCGCAAGGTCCGCTGAACAACTGCTGCGGCAACACGTTCGCTGAAATATAATTCGCCCGCGAGCACCTTGCGGATGGCGCGCAGCACCTCGTCAGTGGTATTTTCTTTCATGATGTACCCGGAAGCACCGGCGCGGAGCGCGCGCTCCGCAAAGATCAGTTCGTCGTACTGCGAAAGAACGAGCACCTTTACGTCGGGGCATTCGACCCGCAGGGTCTTGATAAAATCGAGAGCGTCGCCGGCCTTCAAACGCAAATCGAGAACCATCAGATCGGGTTTGCATTCCTGAATGAGCCGTTTAGCGCCCGATATGTCATCCGCGACTCCGACACAGGCCAGATCCGGCTGGCTGCTGATTAGCTGCTTAAGCCCGTCGCATAGCACTGGATGGTCCTCCACCACGACCACGGACGACTTTGTTTTCGTTGGTGTTATTGCATTCATGAGATCTTGGAAAGGGAAGGCTGCGCCTCC
>JBLMXH010000261.1:0-2611 GCA_050257685.1 Nitrospirota bacterium | reverse complement strand
GCCATGAGCCAGAATTACAAAGAAACCTTGAACCTGCCGCGCACGGATTTTCCGATGAAGGCGAATCTTGCCTCGCGCGAGCCTGAAATGCTCAGAGCATGGGAGCAGACCCGCCTTTACGAACAGATTCAGAAATCGCGAGAGGGCCGCGAGCCATTTGTCCTCCATGATGGCCCGCCGTTTGCCAATGGCGATGTGCACATGGGCACGGCGCTCAACAAAATCCTTAAAGATTTCGTGGTGAAATCACAAACGATGCTGGGCAAGCGCGCGCCGTACGTCCCTGGTTGGGATTGCCACGGGCTTCCGATCGAATACAAAGTGGTCAAAGAGTCGCGCGAACTTTCTCCATTGGAAGTCCGGAAAAGATGCGAAGCGTTTGCGCGAAAGTTCATCGATATCCAGCGCGCGCAGTTCAAGCGGCTCGGCGTGTTCGGCGACTGGGAACATCCCTACCTGACGATGGATCCCAAATACGAAGCGGAAATTCTGCGCGCCTTCGCGGTTTTCGTTGAGGAAGGACTGGTCTACCAGGCGCAAAAGCCCGTCTTCTGGAGCACCGGTGCGCAGACGGCATTGGCCGAAGCTGAAGTGGAATATCAGGAACGCGACGACACCGCTGTTTACGTGAAGTTTCCTGTCATTGGTAGGGCGCGACCGCCGGGCGCGCCGGAAGGAACGAGCATCGCCATCTGGACAACAACTCCCTGGACGTTGCCGGCCAATCTCGCAATCGCTGTGGATGCAAAAGAGACTTATATCGTCCAGGAATTTTCGCGCGACGGCGCGTCCCAAACACTGCTTTTAGCTGAGAAACGCGTTCCACAGTTTTGTGCGATCACAAAGTTCACGCCATTCGGCGAACCGCTCGTCTCGTTACCAGGGGGCAAGCTTGAGGGACTCAAGGCGCACCACCCCTTCTTAGACCGCGAAGTCCCGGTGTTCACGGCTGATTTCGTGACGATGGACTCTGGAACTGGGGCCGTGCACATCGCACCGGGTCATGGCGCCGACGATTACGGGTTGGGAATGAAACACAATCTGCCGATCTTATCGCCTGTTGACGACCACGGCCGGTTCACTGATGAAGCCGGCCTGCCGGATCTGACCGGTAAATACGTGTTCGATGCGAACCCAGACATTGTTGAATTGCTTCGCGAGCGCGAGATGCTTCTGGGCGGAGAAAATTTTCATCATTCATATCCATATTGCTGGCGATCGAAAACACCGATCATCTTTCGTAACGTCGACCAGTTCTTTATTCGGATCGATGCGCTGCGCGCGAAAGCGCTCAATGCTATCAATAAAGTGAAGTGGATTCCCGCTTGGGGCGAGAACCGCATCGCAGGCACCGTCGAATCGCGTCCGGACTGGGTGATCTCGCGGCAACGAAGCTGGGGAGTGCCGTTGCCGGTTTTCTACTCCGCCGGCGATAAGACAATCCTCGACGCAAACGTTATCCGGAAGCTAGCTGATCTCGTAGCTGAGCGCGGCTCGAATATTTGGTTCGAATTGGATGATGCCGCCTTGGCAAAAGAAGTGAGGTTGCCGCCGGATACAATCAAAGGCACGGACACAATCGACGTCTGGATTGATAGCGGTGTTTCACATAAGGCGGTTTGCGCGTTACATCCCGAGCTGCGCGACCCAGCTGACATGTATCTGGAAGCGACCGATCAGCATCGCGGCTGGTTTCAATCGTCGTTAATGACCAGCATCGCGCTCAATAATCGCGCGCCGTACAAGATTTGCGTCACACATGGTTTTGTAGTCGACGTCGACGGAAAGAAGATTTCCAAGTCTGGCACGTACGAAAAGCCGACGGCTGCGGATCATTTCGTTGGAAAATATGGCGCCGATCTATTACGGCTCTGGGCCAGCAGTATCGATTACACGACCGACGTGCCCTTCTCGGAAGAAATCTTTACCCGCCTCGGGGATACTTATCGCCGCATTCGCAACACCCTGCGGATTTTGCTTGGTAATCTTGAGGACTTCGAATCAGGAGACCAGGAAACCAGGAAACATTTTACGGTAATCGATCGATGGATTTTGGAACGACTCGATGAGGTGATTCGGAGTTGCCGATCCGCATACGAGAATTTCGAATTCCACAAGGTTTACCACACGCTGAACCAGTTTTGCGCCGTAGACCTAAGCAGCCTCTACATCGATATCACCAAGGATCGGATGTATTGCGACGCCTCCGATTCGCCGCGTCGCAGGGCAACGCAAATGGCGATGCGCGAAATATTCGACGCGCTCTGCCGGTTGCTGGCGCCTATCCTTGTTTTTACTGCAGAGGAAGCGTGGCAACATTTAGCTGTAGCCGGCATCGGTGACGCCGGCCAAGCGGGTTTACCGACCCCGGCTACAACGTCGATTCATTTGCAAGACTTTCCTGCGACGCAGGACCGTGGCCGCGAGGCAATCGATCAGGTGGAGGAACTCTTGAAATTGCGCGGCGCTATCGGGCAGGCGATTGAGCAGGCGCGACAGGACAAACTGATTGGCAACACCTTGGAAGCACGGGTTGTTTTGAACTCGAATTCGGCCGTGACAGAGAGAATCTCAAAGGAAGAGTTGGAGGAATTTTTCATTCTAAGCGATT
>JBLMXH010000260.1:0-3215 GCA_050257685.1 Nitrospirota bacterium | reverse complement strand
TTGATTTTGGACACGCAGTACACCGACGAAGAGTATAAGACTCACATCGGATGGGGCCATGGTTCGATTTCGAGCGCAGTCTCGCTCGCACTCGAGGCAGAAGTACAGACACTTGTGCTGTTTCATCACGACCCGTGTCACGACGACAAGATGATGGACACCATGGTAAAATCCGCTCGCGAACTCGCAGCGAAAAGCGGAAGCCCTCTTGAAATCATGGGCGCCCAGCAAGACAGCGCAATTTTGCTCGAATCAAAGAAGGTCGCGGCTGCGGAGATTTAGTTTCGAACGCGACAGCTGCGCTCGACTTGCAGCGAAGCGCATCGGTCTTTAATTTCCACGCTCGTTGCCTCGTGGTGTAACGGTAGCACTAGAGACTCTGGATCTCTCTGTCTAGGTTCGAATCCTAGCGAGGCAGCCACTCTCAGGTCAGAATAAGTTCCCAGGGGAATATCAGGATGAGCCTGCGCACAGAATCCGCTTAATTTCGCACGCTTTTTACCCGAATCCCTGCTTGTGGGCGCGCAGATGACTCCGAGATAGCGGCTGCGAACACAAAACGCGAACAGCGGGCTTTCACGGCGCTTGCGATTGCGAGCGGGCCGCAGCAAGTTCGGCGCGGAAGCTTATCATCGTTTGATGATAAGCTTCGCCGGACCAACGCTTTCGCTTCGACAACTAAGGCAGCGGTCTCGGCGCCACAGGGCTACGCATAGGGATCAGCACACAGCCATGCTGTTCTCCGTTGAGAAGCCCCGTCCCGGCGATCTCGCCACGGTTATTAATACCCCTGGCGACCAGTAACTCCCAGCCTGAGTCAGATGGGATCACCGTGTTCAGATCGATGCCCGGACTCGCAGAACTCGGCCACATAAAAGCGTGCAAATCCGAGAAGTCACTATTATACGTCACCACTGGCGAGTTCCTTAGCGGGACGGCAGAGGGCATCAGCGACGAAGGCCAAGAATGACTGCCGGGCTGGCGCTGCTGGCCCAGAATGCGGCATGACCTTCCACGAAGTCTGCGTCCCAACCGTCGCCGAGGATGTTGCCGGCAGCATTCATCGGCGCGCGCGATGAAATGGTTTCCGTCACGATGCTCGAAGCTTTACGGCTCAGGGCGCTTTGTGATTGAATGTCCGCCGCAGTTAACGAACAATTCCTTTCGCTAATGAAAAACTCGATCATCCTCATTTCGGCCTTCTCTTTAGCGGCGATGGTGCTGACTTCGTGCAGTAGCGTTTTCGCCCCCGACGCGACGGCAACAACTGGTGTGACTCGCGCCCAGACTGACGACGCGCCTCCCAGGCGAAGCGCCGACGACTCAATCAATTCACTCAGTGGAGGCGCTTACTAAGCAGGATTTTTCCGATCAACGATCCACGCTTACGACGTACGCCCTCGCAACGATCGCCGCGGCTTTGATTCGCTCGATCGCTATCAAGACTGCGTGGCGGTGCCGCTGGGCTTCACGCCCTCGATCGTTGCGGAAACCACGTAGTCTTCAATTCGTTTTCCGGGAAGCCATTCGCGAATAAACGTGCGAGACGCATCCTTCGGCGCGATCCCGATCTCGACAAAGCCAGCCTGCCGCAACATCTCCTCCAAGTCGGTGATCTGCGAAGCGCCCGCCACGCATCCGGTGTAGGCGGCCCAGTCTTCTCTGACTTCATCCGGCAGCGTCGCAGTCGCAACGACGTCGGCGACGGCAAGTCGACCACCTGGCCTCAGAACACGGTAAGCTTCCCGGAACACACGCGGTTTTTCCGGCGACAAGTTGATTACGCAGTTCGAGATGATCACATCGATGCTGTTGTCTGCCACCGGCAGGGCTTCAATTTCACCCAGCCTGAACTCGACATTTGTGAATCCGTTCTTCTGCGCGTTCCCGCGCGCTTTGCTCAGCATCTCGTGCGTCATGTCGACGCCGATCACGTTACCCGAGGGCCCGACCGCGCGAGCAGCGAGAAAACAATCGAACCCTGCTCCGGAACCGAGATCGAGAACCGTTTGACCCGGTTGTAGTGACGCGATCGCTAAAGGATTCCCACAGCCAAGTCCCAGACTCGCAGCTTCCGGCGCAACGGCTGACTCTTCGGCTGAGTAACCGAGTGTGTTGGCACTCGTAGAAGCGCAACACTCACTAGCACAGGAAGACGAGTTCCCGCGAGCGGTCGCGCCATAGCGCCGCCGGACTTCTTCGCGAATGGTTTCTGACGATGATTCGGCGAGCTTTGTTTCCATGCGATTAGTGAAACCTGCGACTCAGTGTCACGCAAACTTAAACCGGCCGACGCTGTTGTTAGGAGCACGAGGATGTTCCAAGCCGGCATCTGTTTTCCGACGCTAACGCTCCGTTTAGCCTTTGCGGCGTTTACGAAAAAAATCCTGCAAGATTGCCGCGCATTCATTTTCCAAAACACCAGATGTAATCTCACATCGGTGGTTGAAGGCCGGTATTTGTAACAGATTCATCACGCTTCCGGCAGCACCGGCGGCAGAATCCGGGCATCCAAAAACGACACGGCGGATTCTCGTGTGCACGAGAGCGCCTGCGCACATTGCGCAGGGCTCCTTGGTCACGTAAAGATCGCAATCAATCAGGCGCCAGTCGCCCACTGCTGCCTCGGCTTGTGTTAAAGCGAGCATTTCGGCGTGCGCCGTGGCGTCCTTGAGCAACTCGACCTGATTGTGTGCGCGCGCGATGATTTTGCCGTCGCGCACCACCACGACGCCAACCGGAACTTCGGCCGCCGCGTATGCTTTCTGCGCCTGTCGCAATGCTTCGCGCATGAAATCCTCGTCAGTCAGCAGCTCGCTCATACACCAAGTTACAATAGCAAAAAGACTTGCACGGTTCCAAACGCGCTTCCCCGGGGGGCTGTTGTAACCTTTGTAATTTTCTATTCAGCTGCCACACGGCGCTTGCCCCGAAAAGGTCTTGCGCTAATTAGAAACTGCCCATGCACGACAACATCGAATCGCACCTGGTCGAAAGCCGCGTTTTCCAACCACTACGAGAGTTCAGCAGCAAGGCGCGGATCAAAAGTCTTGCTCAATATCGCCGGATGCATCGGGAATCGATCCGGCAGCCGGCGACGTTCTGGGCACGCGAAGCAAAGGAGTTGGTGTGGCGGTCCCCTTGGAAAAAGGTACTCGAATGGAAGCCACCGTTCGCCAAGTGGTTTGTCGGGGCCAAGCTCAACATTTCGGAAA
>JBLMXH010000259.1:0-4142 GCA_050257685.1 Nitrospirota bacterium | reverse complement strand
CGCGTCCGCCGTATCTTCGTCAGCAACGAATGGCGGATCTGGGTGTGCTGGGTGGCCTTTCCAGTTACGGAACGGCTATTAACAGCTACAACCATGTTGTGGGTTATTCGACGATCAAAACTGGCGACGAGCGCGTCCACGCGTTCTTGCACAATGGTACCAAGATGATCGATCTCGGATCGCTTGGGGGAGACGGAAATCGGTGGGGTAGCGATGTCAGCGTAGCGCTGGGTGTCAACAACTTCGACCAGGTTGTTGGTTACACCTATCTGCCGGTTGCGGGCGATATGCCCATTCAGCAGGTAGCATTTCTCTGGCGCCCAGGTTTGAACGGCGGGGGGCAAATGATTAACCTGAATAGGCTTCTCTACGGGGAGGGAAAGAATTACCTGGTCTTCTCCGCGACAGCAATCAATGACAACGGGCAGATTGCGGCCAGCGCATACTATATGCCTACTGGCACAGTGCGCGCCGTTTTGCTAACGCCTACGGGACCTGCTCCCGCTCAGTAATTAGCCATGAGTACTGTTTGGTTTGCCACTATTATGAAACAGCGAACAGCGTCTCTCCGACCCGGCAAGTCGTGAGAGACGCTGAGGCTAGGTGATCGGGCAAAGCGTCAAATGCCCGTCAAAAGAAAAGATTTCACTTCGGCAAGTTCGAAGCACGTTGAGCACTGGTGATACCGAGGTCGAGTGCAAGCCAAGTCAACTTTCGCGAATGAAGACAGTTGAACAACGTGGTGCTAGCTGGCAAACCCAGGGACACGAACAGAAACAGAATAAACGCCGAGCGCGGGTTAATCGCGTCCAGTGGCCGATTTCGCCGACGTGAAGCAAGGCGCGAATAAAGCTGACATTGTGACTGCCGGTCTGACCAGCGCCGAAGCCCGCAGGCGCCTCGCCGAGTTTGGGGCAAACCGGATACGCAACGAACGACGCACAGGTGCGCTCACACTTTTCATCGCTCAATTTAAGAGCCCGATCATTCTCATTTTGATCGGCGCGGCCATCGTGTCGCTGTTTTTGCGGGACCGCACGGATGCCACATTGATTCTCGCAATCGTGCTGGCGAGCGGCGCCCTCGGGTTCTGGCAGGAATACAGCGCCACGGATGCGGTGGCGAAATTGCGTGCGCTGGTAGAGACGAAGGCGTGCGTGCTGCGCGATGGCGTTGAAGTGATGATTCCACTGGCGGAGGTTGTCCCCGGGGACGTGGTGCTGCTTTCCGCCGGCGCGATGATTCCAGGCGACGGCCGGCTTCTCGAAGCGCGCGAGCTGTTCGTGAATGAAGCCGCTCTCACGGGCGAAACATTCCCAGCCGAGAAAAACGTTGTCGATCAAAGCGCTAGCGCAAAGGGCCAGGTTTACCTGGGTACCAATGTGGTGAGCGGTTCGGGCAAAGCCGAGATCAGCGCTACCGCAAGGAACACGCGGTTCGGCAAAATTGCCGAGAGCCTCCGGCTACGCCGGCCGGAAACGGAGTTCGAGCGTGGTGTGCGGCGGTTCGGGTATCTGCTGGCGCAGGTCACGCTGTTGCTCGTTCTTGCCATCTTTGGGTTCAACGTGTTCCTGCACAAACCGGTGCTGGAATCGTTTATGTTCGCACTCGCGCTTGCCGTTGGGCTGACGCCGCAACTGCTTCCAGCGATCATCACAGTCAATCTATCTCATGGTGCCCGGCGCATGGCGCAAGAGAAGGTGATCGTGAAACGGCTGACTGCGATCGAAAACTTCGGCAGCATGAATGTGCTCTGCTCGGACAAGACGGGCACAATCACCGAAGGGAAGATCGGCATACGTGCCGCCGTAGACGCTTGGGGGAATCAAAGCAAAAAAACCTTGCTTTACGCCTATCTCAACGCTGCTAACGAAACCGGTTTCATTAATCCGATCGATGCGGCTCTTCGCGTGAGCCCGGTGGCCGATTGCAGCGGCTGGGAAAAATTAGACGAACTCCCCTACGACTTTGCCCGGAAACGTTTGAGCATTCTTTTCGAAAACAACGGAGAGCACGTTCTGGTTACAAAGGGTGCGCTACCACAGATTTTGAGCATTTGTTCTGAGGTCGAACGAAGCGATGGAACACGCGACAGGATCGACGTCGCGCGCAAGCAGATTGAAGAACAATGGCGCAGGTTTAGTTCCGAAGGCTGCCGGGTCATTGCCGTGGCTTATCGCGCATGCGGCATCGAATGTTCGCGAATCGATCGCGAGACCGAGACCGGGATGATTTTTCTTGGACTCCTCGCACTCTCTGATCCGCCGAAAGCCGGGATCGAATCGACCTTGCGCGAACTGCGCGGCCTGGGCATTCAACTGAAGATCGTTACCGGCGACAACGTTTTGATCGCAACATGTCTGGCCCAACAGATCGGCCTGAATGCGGAGCAGGTTCTGTCCGGGCGCGACATTCAAACGATAAGCGACGCCGCGCTCATGCGGCAGGCGAGTGAAGTCGACGTTTTCGCCGAGATCGAGCCGGGCCAGAAGGAGCGATTGATACTCGCTCTTAAGAAGGCCGGTCACGTTGTCGGCTATATCGGTGATGGGATCAATGACGTGTCGGCGCTGCATGCTTCTGATGTGAGCCTGTCGGTCGATGGCGCTGTCGATGTGGCGCGCGAGGCTGCGGATTTTGTTCTGCTCGAGCACGATCTCGAGGTCCTCGTCGATGGCGTGCGTGAAGGCCGGCGCACATTTGCCAACACGCTCAAATATGTCTTCATCGCTACGAGCGCGAATTTCGGAAACATGTTCAGCATGGCCGGGGCTTCGCTGCTTTTGCCGTTTTTGCCGCTGCTGCCAAAGCAAATTCTGTTAATCAATTTGTTGACCGATCTGCCGGAGATGACCATCGCCAGCGATGACGTCGATCCGGAGCTCGTGGAACGTCCGCGCCGTTGGGACATTCATTTCATCCGGCGCTTCATGGTGGTATTTGGCCTGGTCAGCTCGATTTTTGATTATTTCACTTTTGGCGCATTGATCTGGCTCAACGCAACAATCGAGCAATTCCGCACCGGCTGGTTCATCGAATCGATCGCCTCGGCGGCACTGATTGTCCTGGTGGTACGCACGCGGCGTCCATTTTTTCGTAGCCGCCCGAGCAGATTACTCGCGCTCGCCACTCTGGGCATAGTCATCGTCACGGTACTGATTCCGCATCTACCAGTGGCGACCGCGCTCGGATTTGGAATCATGCCGCCGCATTTCTATCCCGTCCTGGCCCTGATCATCGTTGCGTACGTGATCGCTGCTGAATCAGCCAAGCGCGTTTTCTATCGCAATCCGGCCGGGCGAAGTTAGATCGTGGCTGCGCCCATTTCAGATCCGGAGCAAGGTCATGCCCGTCTGGCGTTTATTTCCTTCGGCGCGTGCTCGAGTTTCCTCAGCAGCATCTCCAAAGGACAAAAGTCCGTGAAGGCCGACTGCAACAGGTTGGCACCGACAAAAGCTGTGAACCAAAGCCAATAGGCGGAGTGGTAATGGGCCAGAAGTAAGCTGACGAGCACAAAGGTTCCGGCCAAAGCTCGAATTTGATGGTGGATCGACATAGGCGTCCTTTCTAATTTTCGAACCAGCAAACTTGCACCGCAAAAAACGGTATGACAATCACAATAACCGACACGCCAAAACAGGCCTGTCGACGGAGGGTTTGCGACGTGAAGGCCAATCACGTTGTCGCGATATCATTGGTCGCCGTTCTGCTCGCTAACCTGTGTGCGGGCTGCCGGCGAGAACAGGCAGCGCGCTCAGAATTGGCCCCGGTTTCGGTTCGGGTAGAGACGATCGAGGCCAAGCCGCACGTTGCCGCAGAAGAAGTGGTCGGCACGGTTCGACCGAAGCTTCGCTCGATCATCGAAGCGAAAATCAGCGGGCGAATTGAGAAGATGCTTGTGGTTCCCGGTCAGGAGGTGAAAGCAGGGGAGCTGCTCGTCCAGCTCGATGCTCGCGAAGCGAAAGCCAAGCTCGATCAGGCCAACGCAGTGCGCCAGCAGGCGGAGAACGATTTAAAACGGTACGAAGTGCTGCGCGCGAAACAGGTCGTCACGCCAGCCGATTTTGAGGCGGCACAATCGAAAGCACAAATCGCGGTGGCTGCAGCCGCCGAAGCAGAAACCAACCTTGCTTACGCCACGA
>JBLMXH010000258.1:0-22282 GCA_050257685.1 Nitrospirota bacterium | reverse complement strand
TTACTGCTGCCCGCATGGCCGGCCAACGATGATTCAGATTTCGTTGGCTGAACTGGAGAAAAAATTTGGCCGCAAAATATAACTCAGGGAAGCGCGCGCGGCTCGCGTGCACATCTCGACGAAATGCCGCATGCGATTAAACGGAAAGATATTTCAAAGAATGCGCGATCGCGAGGGCGCGATCGCCAGCACGCGAGGCGCGTGCGCTCCCCAGAGTTTGGCGCTTCGGACACTAGCTCAATTGTTAAGGAACTCGGGCGACTTGCGGCGCGGTCATGTTTGTCACGATGCCCACGCTGACCCTTTCGATCTTTGCGTCTTGCTCCTTGAGCCGTTCGTTCACTGCTGCAAGCGCTGCTTCCAACTTCTGTACTTTCTTCTGTTCTTCGAGAAACGCCTTGTGCTCTTTTAAGAACTCATTCAGCAACATGGCGTTCACGGCGTCGTAGCGCACGGTATAGATCTCGCCGTTCTCATCCCGTACGATCAGGTCCGGATTAACTTGGGCCACTTCTTCGGCGATCAATCCAAATTGTGGCGTATTTGTTTTATCGCTCTTGTAGTGAAACGTAACCGGCTTAAGCGCCAGGATGGCCTCGCTGTTTTTGTTTATCAATTGTATGTCTTTCTTGAACCGGCGTGAGGAACTGGCCGTACCAAGCTGGCCATCGGAATCGATCAGCACCGGTATGGCATTAGCATTTTGGGTTTGAACCCCGCGAATGCTGCTGATGAAACAGCTGTTGTTCACGTCTTTACCGACGTTGCCGATGCAGATAGCACTACTTGCCGTACTAACATTTGCCCCGGCGTTGTTACCTAAGCCGATATTGCCGCTGCCGGTCGTGCTGTTCGCCAGCGCAGTACTCCCGATCGCTGTGTTGCCGCCGCCAGTGATGTTGCTAGACAGCGCGGAATTACCCATCGCCGTGTTGAAGTTGGCAGTAGTATTGCTGGACAGAGCGTCTATACCGGTGGCAGTGTTGCCCTGCCCGCTGATGTTATCAACTAGTGCGAAGGCCCCGGTGGCCGTATTAGCGACGCCTACGGTATTATTTTCCAGCGCATCGGCACCGATAGCTGTGTTGTTGTTGCCGATCGTATTGAAAACGAGTGCAGAATCACCGAATGCGGTGTTCTCACTGGCGTTGTTGTGAAAAAGCGCATTAGCGCCAGTGGCTGTATTGCCGTTGCCATCAGTGTTGCTTTGTAGCGCTTGGAAACCAACCGCCGTATTGGCGCCGCCAGCCGTGTTAGACTGAAGAGCAAAAGAACCTGTAGCCGTGTTAAAGTTGCCGCCGTCGTTAAAAACGAGCGCGGCCGTTCCGATGCCGGTGTTCCCTGTGCCGGTAGTGTTAAGGATCAATGCTGCAGTGCCAACAGCAGTGTTGGAGTCCGCAGTGTTGAGAGCCAGCGCTCCAGCGCCAACACCGGTGTTGTTGTTCGCGGCACCCGCGGAAAAGAGCGAAAACCATCCAACTGCTGTGTTTGCGGCGCCGGTTGTGAGATTCTTAAGCGCGTTACATCCTTCCGCTGTCGTGAATCCGGGGTAACAACCGTCCGGGGCCGGGACGACGGCGTACGCTGTTTGTCCAACAGCCACCAGAGAAAGGAAAATAAGTGTCCTTGCGAATATTTGGTGTGGTGACGTTTTCATGAACCAGAGGTTCGCCGGAATCGGCGGCACATGTCGAGCAAAATGCGTTAAGCCTGACGTCTTGTCCGTGGCGAAGAGCGAAGAAAGGTTTGCTTGCGATTTGAAACCCGCGTTTAATTTGGCGCGGTGAAAAAAATTGAGGCGGTTATTAAGCCATTCAAAGCTGAGCCGGTGCGAGAAGCCTTGATGGCTGCCGGTGTCGAAGGAATGACGCTGAGCGAGGTAAAAGGATTTGGCCGGCAGAAGGGGCACAGTGAGATCTACCGCGGCACCGAGTACACGGTGGACTTCCTTCCAAAGGTTAAATTCGAGATCGTGATCGCCGACGATCGCGCGCAGCGTGCCGTCGAAGCAATTCTGGAAAACGCCAAGACAGGAAAAATCGGCGACGGGAAAATCTTCGTGACCGAAGTGGAAGAAGCGGTCCGTATCCGAACCGGTGAACGAGGAACGGAAGCGCTGTGAGCATGAACGCGAAACGCTCCCGCCGGTTAAACGGTTAAACAGTTGAAGCGTTAAAACGGCAAGATTGGTCGCTAACGAATTCAGACTTCAAAGTGTCCGCCCATTTAACTATTTAACTTTTCAACATTTCAACTGTCGAACGTATGTACGATTATTTACTCTCCGTGTTTCTGGGGATCGTCGAGGGGCTGACTGAATTTCTTCCTGTGAGTTCCACCGCACATTTGCGCATTTGCGAAGCGCTGCTGCACATCGAACTGCATGATGGGTTCTGGAAAATGTACACGATCGTGATCCAACTCGGAGCCATTCTCGCTTTACCTGTTTATTTTTGGACTCGTATTATGAAATTTGTCAGCACGTTTCCAAAGGGCGAACGCGGGAATCGCACCATCTTTACGCACCCGTTGAGCCTAACCCTTATCGCATTTGTCGTCACCGCGGTTCCAGCATGGGCTCTCACAAAAGTTATTGGCAAGAACCTGGAAAATCTCTGGGTCATGGCTTGGGCGCTGCTCATCGGTGGCATAGTGATGTGGATCGTTGACGCCGTTTTCACCCGGCCACGCACGATGCACATGGAAGAAATGACGCTGCCGCAGGCGGTCTGGATCGGGGCCGCACAAATTCTCTCCGCTGTGTTCCCAGGCACGTCCCGTTCGATGTCCACGATTGCTGCCGGACAAATCGCCGGAATGTCGCGCCCGGCCGCACTTGAATTTTCGTTTTTTCTGTCGATGCCGACAATGGCAGTCGCAGTGGGATATGATTTTTTGAAAACCGTGATACCGCACCATCACGAAGCGGAGATTGCGCCGCTAACCATCACTCCGCATCAATGGGTTGTACTTGCGATTGGATTTGTCGTTTCATTCTTCGTCGCGCTGGCAGTGGTCGCTTGGTTCATGAACTGGGTGCGCGCGCGGGGATTTGTGCCGTTTGCGATTTACCGGATTGTGCTCGGTCTCGGATTGTTGACGCTGTTGATGCGTGGGATGATGTGAAGAGCAAAATGGAATCAAACGTCATTCTTCCCGACCTGCAAAGCGCGGTCATTTGCGAGGACGTCCGCTGCGAAGTCAACGGTATGCAAACGCTGGTCGGCGTGCTGAGTGTGATCCCGGCGCCCTCATTGCCTATCAACTATTTTAGGCTCTGCATCTGGACGCGCTGGTGCAGCGGTTCCGGCAAATTTCGCCAGAAATCTCGCATTTTAGGCGTGGACGAACAGCAGGTGGTCGCACAGGCGGAGGTCGAGTTTCTGCTGAAGGAGATGGAAGGTCACGCGACCAATGTGCATTATTTTGGTGGCGTGCAGTTTCAGCAGTATGGGATGCACCACGTCGAAATTTATCTGGAGAACGAATTGCGGCTGCGCTTTCCGTTGCCGGTGATTCAAGTTCAGCAGCGCCCGCCTGGTTGAATTCGGCAACGTCTCATGAACGAGGGCTTGTGAATGGGGTAACTCGTTTGTCAGGCGCCATCATGCTGAAACGACTTTTCGGCACAGCACTCTGCAGCATAATTTTCGTCGCGGAAATCCATGCCCAGGAAGTAATCGTTGCCCGCGAAAAAAAACCCGAGCGCTCCACAGAAACACCAGTGCCTTCCGAACAGGTTGCCTCAGAATCTCCGACACCAGCGCCACGCAAGTTGAAGGCGCGGGAGAAAAAGTCCGCCGCTGCAACACTCACGCTTGACGAAATGCGAGCGGCTGGCGCGCGCGCCGCGGAAGGAGCGAACGAGCGATCTGCTTCGCAATCGACTAAGGCGCGCGAGTCGGAGGCCGAGAACCCTGCGGTGGCAAATCCCATTGTTGCTGAAACTCCCCGCCCCGTGAAAAGGGAAACACCAGCTGAGCAAAGGGGTTCCTCTCATCCCTCCAGATCGCGAGGTACAAACATCGAGGGTTTGGGGCCGATTCGGCCCACGTTGATGGAGTCCGGACGAGAGACGCCGAGCTCTACTCCTTCTGGGAGATAAGCGGGAGTTCGCGGCAAGCTGGGTAGGGCGGGCAGTCCTCCGCACGCCATCGAATACCAATACCGCGCGCACGGAGTGACGCGCCCTACCTGCTGATTGCAACTCTAGGCACTAAGACGCGCCATGACTGCAAAACTTGTTGCGCGGCGATGCCGCTAACTTATTATCTGTGGGCAAGTCCCGACTGTGTCCAACAGGATGCGTCGGGAAAATTTTTTGCCTGCTCGCAGTGTTTTGCCCGGCGGTGCAGGCGGGCCCGTTTTCGATTCATATGGCGAATACAATCTTGGTGGGAATGCAGTGGGGTGACGAGGGTAAAGGCAAGATCATTGATGTGCTGACTGCAGGGGCAGACATCGTTGTCCGCAGCCAGGGCGGCAACAATGCTGGACACACAGTCATTCACCGAGGCATGAAATACGTACTGCATTTGATTCCGTCCGGCATCCTGCGGCATCGCAAAATCTGCGTGATCGGAAACGGTGTCGTTATCGATCCAGTCGCGCTTGTGGCCGAGATGGATGGCTTGCGTCAATCGCGGGTCAACATCGACAAAAATTTGCTCATCAGCGATTGCGCGCACCTGGTTCTACCGTATCACCGGATCCTCGACGAGCAGCGCGAGCTGCGCCGAGGCCGGATCGGCACTACGAAACGAGGAATCGGCCCAGCCTATGGAGACAAGGCAGCTCGCACCGGCTTGCGAATATCTGACCTGATGCAGCCGATTGTGTTTTCGAAAAAGTTGCAGGCCAAAATCACCGAGAACAACAGAATCCTCCAGGCGCTTGGCGCAAAGCCCATCAATTTTCGCGATGTGAACGAAACGTATCTGGGTGCCGGCGAAAAATTGCGGCCGTACGTGACGAATACCGTGGTTTATCTCCACCGTGCCATGGATAGGGGCAAGCAAATCCTGTTCGAAGGCGCGCAGGGGACGTTCCTCGACATCGACCATGGTACGTATCCGTATGTGACTTCCTCAAACACCACAGCTGGCGGGGCGTGTACCGGCACGGGCGTGCCACCGCATCGCATGGATCGTGTGCTCGGCGTGATGAAGGCCTACTCGACGCGAGTAGGGGATGGAGCATTACCCACCGAGGACGCTCAATTGGCCCAGATGCTCCATGATCTCGGTCGCGAATTTGGCGCGACAACAGGACGCAAACGTCGCTGCGGTTGGTTCGATGCTGTGGCGACTCGTTATGCGGGCATGATCAATGGTATCGACGAGATCGCAATCACAAATCTAGACGGACTAGATCAGGTCGATCCAATTCGAATTTGCGTCGGTTACCAGCTACACGGAAAGCGGTTGGATGTTCCTCCATGTGACGCGACTCAATTCGCAAATTGCGAACCGGTCTACGAGGAAGTCGCGGGCTGGAACACGTCCATACACAGTGTTCGCAAATTTTCGCAGCTCCCTTCGGCCGCGAGAAAATATGTCAGATACATCTCCGAATTGGCCGGTGCAAAGCCCTCGATGATAAGCGTCGGTCCCGCGCGCGGAGAGACGATCGCGTTGTGAACTGGTCAGCAACTGCTCCGATTTCCGCCGCTACAGAATAACGAAGCACGAATGTCGAATGACGAAATAAGCTCGAAACACGAATGCCGAGAAAATTCGTTGTTCGACCATTCGTCATTCCTTCGATCTTTGTTACTCGGATTTCGGATTTGCCGCGGCTGCAATTTGCTTACCACTAGTAAACTCCAGAAATTAAGCGGCCCCGATGTCTCCGAGCGCTAAGACCGTTCCCCGCCATATCGCTATAATCATGGATGGCAATGGTCGGTGGGCCAAGTCACGCGGACTGCCTCGCATCAAAGGCCACGAAGCCGGCGCGCAGGCCGTTCGTGAATGCGTGGAAGGCTGTGGCGAACTTAAAATCGAATACCTGACTCTTTACGCCTTTTCGGCTGAGAACTGGCAGCGGCCGAAAGCGGAAATCATCGCGCTGATGCGTTTGCTGGAAAAATTTTTGAAAGAGAAAACGCCGGAATTGCTCGAGAAGAATGTGCGTCTTCAGGCGATTGGTCGGTTGACTGATTTGCCGCAAAGTGCCCAGGAACAACTTCACAAAAGCATCGAGCAGACTGCCGGCAACACTGGTCTTACGCTCATCCTTGCGCTCAGTTATGGCGGCAGACTCGAGATTATCGACGGGATCAAAAGTTTGCTTCGCGCCATCGAACTTGGACACATCGACAGGGCGATGATCGATGTGGCGATGTTCAGCAAACACCTCTACACGCGATACTATCCGGATCCCGATTTGCTCATCCGTACTTCAGGTGAAATGCGGCTCTCGAATTTTCTGCTCTGGCAAACCTCCTATACCGAAATGTACATCACGCCAAAGCTGTGGCCTGACTTCAAAAAGGAAGATCTATTCGCGGCAGTCGAAGAATTTGGTCGCCGCCAGCGGCGTTACGGAGCTGTGGAGTAAGCGATACGCGAGACTGTGGTGCGGTGTGGTAGTGAGCGCAGTGCTCTGCGCGCCGTTGATGGCGTTCATGGGAGTGATCGCCCTGCCAAATTGATGTTTATTCGCGCGCATTAGTGGTTACAAGTGGACAGCGATATGAGATTTGAAGGTCAAGTTGCAGTTGTCACTGGAGCCGGCCGGGGAATTGGCCGCGCAATTGCTTTGCGGTTCGCGAGCGAGGGCGCTCGTGTGGCTTGCGTAAGTCGGACGGAGGGAAACGCAAAGAAGATTGCTGATGAAATCAATGATCTGCGGAGTGAATCCGCAAAAGCGTACGCAGTCGATGTCGCAGATCATGCAGCGGTGCAAAAATTCGCAGCTCAGATTCTGGAGGATTTTGGTCGGGTCGATATTCTCGTGAACAACGCGGGTGTGACGCGCGATGCGCTGGCGATGCGCATGTCCATTGAAGATTGGGACGCTGTGATCAACACGAATCTGCGCGGCGCGTTTAGTTTCGTCCATGCGCTTGTTCGCCCCATGACTAAACAGCGCAATGGCCGCATTATCAACATTACCTCTGTGATCGGTTTAATGGGCAACGCCGGGCAGACAAATTACGCGGCGAGCAAGGCGGGTTTGATTGGCCTAACGAAATCACTCGCGCGCGAGCTGGCCAGCCGCAGCATCACAGTGAATGCCGTCGCGCCCGGTTTTGTCATAACCGACATGACCGTCGGGCTATCCGATCAAGTTAAGGATACGATTCACAGCAAAATCCCACTCGGCAGGACCGGAACGCCGGAAGAAATTGCCGGCGCGGTGGCATTCCTCGCATCGACAGAAGCAGCCTACATAACGGGCCAGGTGCTGTGCGTAGATGGCGGCATCGTGATGTGAATTTCTGTAGCAGCGGTCTGGGACCCCTCAGCAGTCGTCAAACAAAACAGCTAGTGCGCGTCTCACACAGACACGGCTACAGCTTACGCTCGTTCCACGATCGTTACCCGGCCTTCCACTATAACAGCCGCCGCAGCGCAAACGATAAACTCGTAAACCGTGTTTGCGCCTTCGCCGTAAACACGCGTCGCCGAAATCCGAAGGGGCAAATGAATGTAATCCAAACGGGTTACATGTAAGCGTCCGTCCCGCAGCGCAGCGAGGTATCCGGGTGGCGCAATTGTACCCGCAGCTCGCGCCCGCAGCCCCCCGTGAATAGCTGCGGCTTGCGCACCATATTCGAAAGCATGTACGGCGGACAAGCCTCCCCGGCGGCGTAATGGGTTTGCCGGATCCCGATGCGTATTACTTACACACGCAATCGATCGATCGTCCCATTGCACGACTTCATCCAAGAGGCACATCAGGTCCGAGTGGGGGATCAGCATTCGAATCTCGGCTTTGTTGATTGCCATAAGTTCCGGTGATTGGTTAGAAGGTTACAAAGTTAAAACGGACCGGCACCCGATCTAACGTTGTAACGTTTGAACGATTTAACTTTTGCAACTTTTCAACGCGGCGGAACGCGGTCCCAGAACGAAAAAAAGTTGAACCAGTTGTAAGGCGCCATACGAGCATAATGCTCCAGCCGCGCGACGTAGCGTTGCATCCACGACTGAATCTCCTCGGCGCGATGTTCTCGATTCAACACGATCTCATCGGCGAAATGTTCGAAATAAATATCGTAGCGATTTCCGCCGCGGTACAGGCCGAAGAATAAAATGATCGGGCAATGCATCGTCGCAGCAACCAGGACTGGGCCGGCCGGCACGGTCGCCGGCGCGCCAAGGAAGTGACAGCGCGTCGTTTTATCAGCGCCGAAAACGCGATCGCCTAACATCCCGACAAAACAGCCCGCATCCAGGTTCTCCCTGGCCCTGATCAAAGTATCTGGCCGGTCAGGTGCGATCACCGTGTCGGCAATCGTGGGATTTAGCGCATCGAAAAACCTGCTGATATTCTGGTTATGCACGGTGTTCATTAGCACCTTGAGCGAAAATCCACGTTGGATCACTCCGAGCGCCCGTAACACCTCGAAGCTTCCCAGGTGAGAGCCTAATAAAATGCAGCCTTTGCCGCTTTCATTTTCACGCTGCAATATTTCTTTGCCGTGAATTGTGACACGGAATCGGTCAAACTCGCCACGCAACAAATAAACGCGGTCCAGGATCGTAGCGGCAAAACAATAAAAATGACGTAGCACGTTCCACCAATGGACTCCACCGCACGCCCGCTTCAGGAATTCGTAGGACGCGCGACGCGCCGGATGTGCGGTGATCAGAAAGTAAGCTGTTATGGGGTATAACAGGAGCCTTGCTACTGGCCGACCGACCCGCTCGGCAATCCAGGCGATCACTCCCAGCGAAACGGGTGTCCCGCGCTCTGGGATACCCACCCAGCGATCTGCTTCCGAATGCTTGGCGGTGGCAACTTCCGAAATCATTGTGCCCCTGCCATGTTTTGTCCGCAGATGGCGCCGGTGAAAAAATGCGGGTAAATTTCGCGGATTCGCTGGACATCGGGCGCAACATCGGTGCGTTTGAAGCCCGCCCGCAAAAAGCCGCGACGCCACTGCTCGGGAGTCAGAAAACCGGGGTTCGGCCGAATTTCCGGATCTGTTTCGACATCGGTAAAACTGTCCAGAATTTGAAACATGAGTTCGGGATACATCGGTTGGTTATCGTGAGGCCGCACACATTCCCCAAGAACGAGCCAACCATCCGTAGCAAGCGACGAGCGCGCTTCTTCCAAGCTGAACAGCAGATTCTTGGAGACGTGCATGACGTTGACGGCGTATACAAGATCGAATTGTCCGGACCCGATTCCTTGCGCACTCCACGGCAAATTGAGATCTAATGTGCTCCATTCCAGCGGAAGATCGGGGTAATGCGCTGCTAATTTTCGTTGATTGCAGCGCCGGAAGTACGCGTTTGGTTCTGTAATAACGTAGCGCTCAAGTCGCGACAAAAGGCCGCGCTCAGCCAGTACCGTGAGCAAAACCTCAGTGGCGCTCCCCGTGCCAGCTCCGATTTCCAGAACTCGCAGCGCCGGCCGTGAGTAAAGTCGATCCGCGGCGGCGGTGGCAGCGACCCAGTTGTTTACTGCGTAGGTCAGATTGTCATTGTGGAAATAATTAAGCCAAAGCGGGATGCCCTCAGGTCCCAACAGGTTGTGATCGCCGGTTTGCCGACCTGTCGCTAAAGCTGGATATGCTCTTGCTGCGTAATCCAATAAATCCAACGTAGCCGCGTTCGCAGGATCGATATTCAGGCCTACTGCTCGCAAATTTTTGAGATCGGGTTTCCATGGAGTGTTCCGTAAACAATACGAGCGAGTCGCACCATCGTCTCGCATCTGTAAGCAGCCGCTCTCCAGAAGTCGTGCCAGGATCCACTGCAATGCGATCGTGAACTGCGGTTGAAACATGAGAACGCCGCAAAGCTCATCAACCGATCGCCACGTGCCGAGATGTGCTGTTAAATTTAACTGGCCTAACAAATCGACAGCCACTTCAATGCTGTAGCGCTCCATCAGCTCAATGCTCTGATACAAGCGCTCACTGAATATCGCTGGCGGAAAGTCCTTGAGACACTCCGCCAGGCGGGGATCGATCCGCCCGGCCTGAAACTGTTGCGCATCAAATGCGGGCGCGTTCACCGACCTATCTTGCTCCCCAGACGACTGCAAGTCGACCTTCGACTATTACGCGCTCTTCCGCGCGACAACAAAAACTGACCTCGCCAGCGTCTTTACTGGTCATGGAAAGCAAAATCGTGAATAGCTGTTCCGGCTTCAGTGGCGCCAGAAACTTGACGCTGCGTACAGCGTTGAGCTGAGAGTGCTGCCGCCATTCATCGAGCGCTGCGACCACTTCGTCGAGAATCACTACGCCCGGCACCAGAGGCACCCCGGGGAAATGTCCAGGCAAACTCGGATGATCGGCGTGAATCAGACGCAGAACCTTAAACGTCATGCCCAAGTTGTTGCGGCTCGATCCGATGAAACCGACGGGTTGTTGGTTCATGGCGCACATGAGTCGACTGCGATAGACCAAATCGTTCGCAATACGGCGCGAACGCGCTGAGCACGTGGTCCGGGTTCGCACCAAATTGTGATAGATCGTAGCGGTGATTGGCGGATTCCCGCTTGGCCTGACTGGCAATGAGTACGCGCATGTTTTGCTCTGCTTCTCGTGACAGTGACCAGCCGAAAAATTCGTAAATCCGCCGAACTGCGCGAATGGGTTCGCGACGGATCTCATCATATTGAAGGTCGCAGATCCGGTTCTCTGCCAAACCATCGCGTTCAATCAAAAATTTATCCATGGCTTCGGACCAGTAATCGATTGCCTCGCGACACACGATGAAGGGATCGACCGCGTCGCTGAACGCGCTGCGCAGAATTGTCACCAGACTTGACACTGACGCCATCGCATCGATCGGCGTCCGATGGGTCTGAACGAACAGCGCATCAGGATAAACCGACAGCAACGCCGGCAAGGCAAACATGTGAGTAGGCGCTTTCAGGATCCACCGACGGGCAGCTCGCCGAAACTGCAGATGTTGCAGAAATCGATGATGATATTCATATGCGGGCCGCAAATCCTGCCGAAAAAACCAAGTGCGATACGACGGAACATAGTACATCGCGTCGAACTGATCGCTCAGAAACGTCGGAGTCATCAGGCTGACACACTCCTGCGGAACTTGCGCGCCGACCGTGTGCACATAGCGGAATGTTGGTACGAGCCAGTTAAAGAAATTACAACTTTGCGTCGCGCGCTGAATTCGGCGTTTTTCGTCGTCGCGAGTTGGTGGAGATGGCGACCTCACTTCCCACATTAGAGGAGATCGATGTTCTGGGTCTGCTCCGAGCAGCCGATGCAACACGCTGGTCCCACTCCGGGGCAACCCCAGGATGAAAAGCGGTTCGCGGATTTCCTCGCGGCTGATATCCGGGTAGAGTTGTCGGTCTCGCGCCATTTGCAGACGCGCGCACAAAGTCTCCAGAACATCCGTCTTGAGCGCAATTTTTCCGATCAGGTTGAGCTGTGCTTCATCCTGGCATGAGTCGAGCAGCCGCGAGAGCGCACCAACAAACTCTCCCTCACCAAAATCATCCAGACTGCAGCGCCGCTTTGCGCTCTCGACTAGATCGGTCGCTGATAATCGAGCCGATGGAATTCGCGTTTTGTCCAGCAGTGCTCCAAATCCATTGAAGAGCCGCACAGGAAGCTGCGGACGAATCTGTTGGAGCGTAGTTGGGGAGTTGTTCATTGAGGTTAAGGGATTCCCAATAGCAGCGATCGTACTCGCGCGCCATTTGGAGTTAAGAGCTATCAAAATGAGACCGAGGCAGGCAAGTCAACTCGCGAGCGAGCGCCGGCAAGCATTTGGTTGCGCACATGGCCCAATGGTTTCATCGTGTTCCCATGCAAACCGAGAAAGCGACATTCGGTGCGGGGTGTTTTTGGGGCGTGGAAGAAACACTCCGCAATGTAAAAGGTGTTTTGTCCACCAGCGTCGGCTATACGGGCGGAACACAGCAGAACCCAAGCTATCAGGATGTTTGCACGGATAAAACCGGACATGCCGAAGTGGTGCAAGTGGAATTCGATCCATCGCAAGTCAGCTACGACGAACTCCTCGACGTTTTCTGGTCCAACCATAACCCGACCACGTTAAATCGGCAGGGCCCGGATGTTGGAACGCAATATCGATCGGTGATTTTCTATCATACGCCCGAGCAACAGGCCTTCGCTAACGCTTCCAAAGAAAAACTGGAGAAGAGCGGCCGGTTCAATCGCCCAATCGTGACGCAGATCGAACCCGCTTCAACATTCTGGCGCGCTGAAGAATATCATCAGCGCTACCTCCAGAAACGCGGCCAGTCGCATTGCGCGGTATGAAGGCAGTGTGATCAGTGATCGGTGAACAGTGATCAGCGCCGTTGCGCGTCCTGTCACGGGTCGCAGATCATAGTTCGCAGATCACGTTTGTAATGCGTCGAAATGAGAACTAATCGACAAATAATTCACACGAGCAACTTCGTCGCTGACGCTGCTGCCTTGATTCTGGAGCATGCGCGCAATGCTATGGCAGAGCGCAACGAGTTCCGGATCGCGCTATCAGGCGGGAATACTCCAGCGCCGATCTATACCCGCATCGCAGCGGAGGCGCGTGATTTCTCATGGGAGTCGGTTCGCTTTACCTTCGGTGACGAGCGTTGCGTGCCGCCGGATGATCCACAAAGCAACTTCCGAATGGCCCGAGAAAATCTTTTTGTGCCTGCGGCCGTTCCTGAAACATCAATCATGCGCATGCGCGGCGAAATTGATCCACAAATCGCGGCGCAAGAGTACGAAGACGAGCTCAACGCCTTGGCTGCAAAGCGCGGTGAGCCAATCTATCAACACGATTTGATTCTGCTCGGTCTCGGCGATGATGGCCATACCGCGTCGCTCTTTCCCGGGACGGCCGCGTTGGACGAGACGAGCCGTCGCGTAGTGGCAAATTTTGTTCCCAAATTGAATGCGTGGCGATTGACGTTCACATTTCCACTGATCGATCATGCTCGACACATTTTGTTTCTGGTCGGTGCGTCGAAGAGTGCTCAACTGATCGAGCGTGTGCTCGCCGGCGATCGGCAATTTCCCGCCGTGCGAGTGAATCCTATCGCAGGCGATGTGACATGGATCATTGGCGAGTAAAGCCTCCGGGAAGCGCACGCGCCCTCGCGTGCCGTTTTTCGGCGCTGTCGCGGAAAAAATTGTCTTGGGTTACGATATCGTTCGAATATTCGTTGGGATTCCGCGAGGACGCGGAATCCAGCACGCGAGGGCGCGTGCGCTTCCCGGAGGCTCGCGCTGAAGCGAACTAATGCGCACGATCATCGTTACAGGTTCCGCGGGATTGATTGGCTCGGAAAGCGTGCGGCGTTTCGCGAGAGAGGGCGCGCGTGTTGTGGGAATCGACAACGACATGCGCGCACAGTTTTTTGGCGCCGAGGCTTCCACGAGAAAAACGCGCGACGATTTGATCGCGAACGTCTGCGACTACAAACATCACGACCTGGACATTCGCGACGCTGCCGCGGTCATGGATTTGTTCAAACAGCATCGCGGCACCATCGAAGCCATCGTGCACACCGCATCGCAACCATCCCACGATTGGGCTGCGCGCGATCCGCAAACTGATTTTACTGTGAACGCAAACGGCACGCTGAATCTGCTCGAAGCCGCGAGAAAATTTTCTCCCGAGGCGCCATTTATTTTCACTTCGACCAACAAGGTCTACGGCGAGACGCCGAACGCTTTGCCGCTGCGCGAACTCGAGAAACGCTGGGAAATAGAGCCGGGCCACGAATACGAGCCCGGTATTTCGGAGACGATGAGTATCGATTACACGAAGCATTCGCTCTTCGGCGCGTCGAAAGTCGCAGCAGACATTCTTGTCCAGGAATACGGGCGATATTTCGGAATGCCGACCGTGTCTTTTCGGGGCGGCTGTCTCACCGGCCCTGCCCATGCGGGAACCGAGCTGCATGGCTTTCTCTCGTATTTAATGATCTGTGCAGTGAGCGGCCGACCATACCGGGTTTTCGGGTACAAAGGAAAACAGGTCCGCGATAATATTCACAGCTTCGATTTGGTCGAAGCGTTTGCCGAATTTATTCGCAGCCCCCGCGCGGGCGAGGTGTACAACATCGGCGGCAGTCGACACAGCAACTGTTCCATGCTCGAAGCTATCGAGATGTGCGAACAAATCAGCGCCAAAAAGCTAAACTGGGGCTACGAGGAGACCAATCGCGTCGGCGATCACATCTGGTGGATCAGCGACGTGCGAAAGTTCCAGGCCGATTATCCAAACTGGAAGTTTCGCTACGGGATGCGCGATATTCTCGAAGAAATCCACGCCGCCGTGTCGGGTACACCGGGTACCGCACCCATCCTGCGTGCTGGTTTCGGCGTGACGCCGAAACAATGTTTCTGACGCACGGACGATGTTCGCGTGACCAAACGAATACCAAGAAGTCCGTGATCGCGAGACGCGATCACCAGCACGCGAGACACGCGCGCTATCCTTCAACGCTTTAACTGTTGAACGTCTTCAATACTCCTCGCCTTCATCTTCTTTCGGCGGCACCACGCGATCGTCGATTCCGTACGCGTGAAGCATCGCTGCGGCGAGATAAAAGAAAAACAGACCGAGTCCCCACCCGGCGGAGGCGAACGCAGCGAGGAAAACAAAAATACCAACCGGGATCGCGCCGAGCATCCAGAGAAGTCCCGCGAATATGTGGCCCTTATAGATGTGTCCGAGGCCTGGAACTATACTGAACATCACCGCGACGGCATCGCTCGCTTTGCCTTCCGCGGTCTCGCTCGCGCCGCGCACCCAATCGCATCGATCACAGCGTTCCGCGTCCTTCGGCAGAAGATGACCGCAATAAGGACAGGGCATTTTGTCGCCTGTGGTCGGCGCTGGCTGTGCAGGCGGCGCATCGGTGTATTCCACCTTCATACTTAACGAAAGTCACAAGCCGCGAGTAATTCGTCAAGCAAACAGAATAGGACGACCACGGATTGCGCGGATTAGACCAATGTTGTAGGGCGTCTCTGTGAGACGCCATTCCGCTTTCGCCGGCGTCTGACACAGACGCCCTACAATCGTGTGGCGCTCAACTGGCGCGTGCTCGTTACTCACATTGCGAGGTCAATCGAGGATCCGCGTTTATCGATCAATATCCGCCAACTGCGGAGCTTGTCTGCTCATCTCAACTTGTGCGGTGATTTTCTGCAAGTTCGCCGCCAGAGATTCGATCTGCTTTTCCTAGGGCGAGCCGGGACTCCAGTTCCTGGACCTTCCGATGCTCTTTTAGAAACTCATTGAGTAGCATCGCGTTCACCTGATCGTACCGAACGCTGTAAGGTTTTCCATCCTTGTCCCGCACGATTAAGTCGGGGCTCACTTTTTCCACTTACTCGGCCACAAGTCCGAACTACGAGGCGCCTGTTGCATCAACCTCCTTCTTGTTGCGAAAGGTAACCGGTTGAAACCCAAAGGTCTGGGTAATGACAAAGTGGCTACTCTTTATTCGCTACCACTCGTTGGGCAGGCTTCTGCAATTCCAACTGGGCACCTACCTTTTCAATTTGCGCAGCCTGCTCTTTTACTGTTGCTGCAAGATGCGAGACCGTGGCTTCCAATTCTGCAATTCTCTTCTGCTGTTTCTGGAATTCGTTGACCTTCACCTGTGGCTGGGCGCCCTTGGGACTACGTATTCTCACCTTCTTCCCACTCGCATTGACAAGGCTCGTGCCTAAGTGACCATCGGTATCGACGTAGACGGGGAGAGCCGTGCCAGTATTAACCTCCGCACCGTAAATGCCGCCAATATACGTGGCTGTGTAATCGGTTCCGCTGGCGGCAATGCCTCCGATGGAAATGACATTCTCATCGCCGGCAAAACCGGGATCGCCGATGTAAACATTGTTGGTGACAATGTCTGGATCGGTACCTGCTGCAGCACCTATGGCCGTCATGAAATCGCCAGTGCTGTTTTGAAGCGCCCCGTTGCCGATCGCAGTGTTATTACTTCCGTTGGTGTTGGTTTGCAGAGCGAACGCGCCCACCGCCGTATTGTTGATTCCATTGTCGTTATTGATCAGCGCGACTGTTCCAAGCGCGCTGTTACCTGTGCCCGCGGTGTTGAGCAAAAGGGCTGCCGTGCCTACTGCTGTATTCGAATCTGAGTTGTTGAGGGTCAGGGTTCCAGCGCCAACCCCTGTGTTGAAGTTGCCGGTGGAAGTTCCAAACAGCGAATACCAGCCGACTCCTGTGTTTCCTGCGCCGCCGTTGAGGTTCTTAAGAGCGTTGCATCCTTCTGCAGTCGTGAAATTCGGGTAGCACCCATCCGGCGGCGGAGTGAGCGCTTGGATCTGTGGCAACAACGTAAGGCAACCAAGGAGGAGTAATATCGCTTTGAATCTGTTCGTTTGTTTTTTCATTTTAGTTCTCATCGGGCGTTGAGATTACGAAGACGTCACGATGTGTGTCGAGTGAAAAGAGGCGCTGAAAGCGCACCCCCACGGAATTTCTAGCTTCTGCTTCCACATCCGTCACATTCGCGTTATTCGTCGTGAGATGCGCTGGTTTCTCCTTCTTCTCGGCGTGACCGCGCAAGCTCTCGGCGGTGGACTCAACTCCTACCGGCATCTGGTGGTTGCAGATTCTCCCCGTCAAGCGAGCGACGGCGTGCGTGTGACTTATCTCGGCACGAACGGTTATCAATTCGAATTCAAGGGACACGCTTTGCTGGTGGATCCTTACTTCTCGCGCGTCGACCTTCTGAGCGTAGCACTTGGTTCGCACATTCAACCAAACGTCTCTCGCATCAATGAAGGACTGCATCGTCTCGCGGTCGAAGATGTTTGGAGTTTCGCCTTCAGGCGGGCGGGCAGCGGGCGAGAGAGCCGCGTGAACGCGGAACTCGAAACTTCGGCGAAGGTCGACGCGATTCTGGTGACACATGGACACTTCGATCACCTATTGGATGTCCCGGTTGTGATGGCAAAGACGGGCGGACGTCTGATCGCCTCGCGTTCCAGTGTCGACCTTGTCCGGCAGTTGCCGAACGCCGGCACTTCATCAGGTGACGCAGTAAAACCCGGAGACGTGCGGCGAATTGGTCCATGGAAGATTCGTGTTCTCTCCGCGACACACGATCGGTTGTTCGGCAAAGTGCCATTTGATCGACCGCACTTGAAGATGACCGCCCCGCAAACTCCGGCCGACTGGATCTGCGGTGAACCTCTTGCATTCTTGATCGAAGTGAACGGCCAGCGCATTTACATCGACTCTGGAGGAACAGAGGCGCTGTTGCCGCCTAACGAGTCCGGCAGCCGCCGGATGGACCTTGCCATCCTCGGCATGGCGTTGCCGGATTCGCGCGCACGATTGCAAGTCTCCCTTAAGCGTTTGCAACCCCGTTACGTTCTCCCGAGCCATCAGGATGATTTCTTCCGCCCGTTAAGCGCGGGTTTCCAATTTGCGCCGCTCAGTGATTTTCGATTTGTCGAACGCGAGTGTGCACAACACAAGCGCAGCCGATTAATTCTTCTGGATTATTTTCGCCAATGGACGCTGCCGCGGCAGTAAGCTCCAAATCACAAAACCCAATCCCAAACAAAAGAGAAAACCGCGTTTCTGAAGTGGAGTGACAAACGTTCAACAAGGTTATGCCCGATTGACACTGTCGAACCGGCGGAGCACCACCGCCAATTCAAGAGCACTTCGTGCAAAATCCCGAATCACTTCATTTTGTTTTGCGAAGCTTTGGGAGTGCGACGCGTCCTCGCGTCGCTTTTGTATTTGAGTGGTTAGACCTGGGCATGTGCGATTTGGAACTTGGGATTTGAGACTTCGCGCGAAAAAACTGAGTAAACATCGGATCAAATCAATCTTGTGACAACTGACATTGAAAGAACCGCCCCTCGCGGTCGTTACGGTCTTTTGCTCACTGCGCTCGCGCCGGTGATGCCGCAAATACTCGGGAGCGCGTTCAACATCTGGTACAACGCGAGTGTTATTGAGCCAATGCTCACGCCGGCGTTACGGCAACGTTTTTTCGCTACTGTGATCGCCTACAATGCCGTTGTTTACCCCGTCGGCGTCTATCTGTGGCTGAAGCGAATCTTTTCTTTTCGCGAATTGTTTCATCGGCTTCAGGCGGAGCCCGCCGGCGATACACCCGCCCTACCGGAACTCACCCGGGCGCGTCGGCGCTTAATTCATTTGCCGTGGTTTGCAGCGGGGATTTGTGGCGTGGCTTGGTTCTTGTGCATACCGGTTTTCATCAGCGCACTGTTTCAAGTTCAACATCCATTGGATCCGCGCTTGCTCTGGCACCTGCCGATTTCCTTCTGTGTCTCGGGTTTCATCGCGGTCACGCATTCATTTTTTCTGGTCGAGCTTGCCAGTCAATGGGGATTGTTTCCGGTCTTCTTTCAAGATCAACGCGCCGATCGCACGCCGAACATTTTTACGTTATCGCTGCGCGGCCGCGGAATGCTGTGGGCCGTTTCGGCGTCGATTTGCCCTATTGCGTCGCTTCTGCTGTTGCTCTTGGCGCCGCGATCCTCGGCGACGAACGCTGCATGGCTCGCCGTTTTTGTCGGCGTGGTGGGAATCGCGTTTGGAATTTTCACCGCGCTGATGATGAGCCGGCTCGTCGCGAAACCCATCGACCAATTGCGCATCGCAGCTGATGCCGTTTCCCGCGGAAATTTGTCCGTTGATCTCAGTCGCGCCGGCGCACGACGTGCCGACGAATTCGGCCGGTTACTGTGTGAATTCGACCAGATGGTGCGCGAGCTCAGGGATAAAGAGAAGTTGCGCCAGACCTTTGGATTGCACGTAGGCAGACGTGCCGCGGAGCGCATCCTTGCGCGCGACCCGGGATTGAGCGGTGTCGAAGAAGAAATCACAGTCATGTTCGTTGATATGCGGTCGTGGACGGCACGCGCGAGCTCGTCGCCACCAGCTGAGATCGTCGAAATTATGAATGATTTTTTTCGTGTAAGCGTGCGCGCAGTTGAGGAGGAACATCGCGGCATGGTCAACAAATATTTGGGCGACGGCTTCATGGCCATTTTTGGCGCAGGCGACTCCGGTTCGAATCATGCCCGCGATGCTGTCTCGGCGGGATGTGAAATTTTGTGCGCGGTTAAAGGTTTGAATGACGAGCTGAGAATCAGGGAGCGCGCGCCGATTCAAATTGGAATTGGGATTCATTCCGGCCCAGCCATTGTGGGTAGCGTCGGTTCGCCACAACGGCTCGAGTTTACCGCGATTGGCAATACAGTGAACATCGCCTCGCGCATTCAAGGCCTAACGAAATCAGTTTGCAGACCTTTCCTCGTTACCGCTGCGGTGCACGACCGAGCAGGTGACTCGTTCAACTTCGAAGAACTGCCGCCGCAGGAAGTCCGCGGGGTCGAGGAGCCGGTGATGATTTTTGCAGTGGAGTGCTGATTTCCTGGGAACCCACGCGCCTCAGGGCCCCTTTCAGGTCGGAAACTTCTGTTGCGCCAGCGATTGAGGATCTGCAAAGATCCGCCTCTCCCCGCTTGCGGGGAGAGGATTGAGGTGAGGGGTTCTTGTCCCTCTTTTCAGAATCATTTTTGGCGGCTAAAATGAGTTCTCGTGAACCGCGCTCGCATGTTGCGGAAAAAGGCAACCGACACAGAGCGCATTCTCTGGCGGCATCTGCGGAATCGAAATTTTGCAGGGTACAAATTTCGCCGTCAGCACCCGTTTGGTTGCTATGTACTCGATTTCTATTGCCCGACGGCCAAGCTCGCCATCGAGTTAGATGGTGGCGGGCATAATTATTGGTCGGGTCAAATTCGCGATCGGAAGCGTTCGAACCTGCTTGCTAATCACTGAGTCACTGTGCTGCGGTTTTGGAACCATCAAGTTCGAGTCGAACTAGAGAGCGTCTTGAAAGCAATTTGGGTCGCGTTGGAGGAACGCTCGTCGTCACAACCCTCACCTCAATCCTCTCCCCTACGAAGGGAGAGGCGAGTCTTTTCTGGTGACGACACAATAACGTTGCCTGCGGAAGCAAATCCTAAAAACCTGCTCAAGCAGTAAGCTCCGAATCACAACCCCCAAAATCCGAAGTGCTGAGCAGTAAGCTGTAAATCACAAAACCCAAATCCCAAACAAAGGAGAGGATCGTGTCTCTGAAGTGAAAGGTGGCAAACTTTGAAAGGTGATTCCCGATTGGCTGTGTCAAAGCGGCGGAGCACCGCCGCACTCCAAAAGCACTTCGTGCGAAATCAACGCACCGCTACCGTTTTGCGAAGCTTTGGGAGTGCGACCGTCCTCGCGCCGCTTTTTTGGCCTTTCCTTGGACATTCCAATTTGGGTTTGGGATTTGGAGCTTGAGATTTGATAATTAGTCATGGCGTCGCTTTCCGAGATTGTGAATTATACCGACCGGTTTTTGCGGATTCACGACGTAGGCGATTGGGATAATGCGTTGAACGGCCTGCAGATCGAGAATTCCGGCAGGGTTACGCGCATCGGCGCTGCTGTCGACATTTCGACGCGCGTTTTAAGCGAAGCGGTAAACCGAAACATTGATTTTTTGATCGTCCATCACGGTTTGTTCTGGCCAGGATTGCAGCCAATAAAAGCCGCGTTGCGTCGGCAACTGCGTCTCGCATTTGAAAACGACATCGCCCTTTACAGCACGCATCTTCCGCTCGATGTCCACCCGCGCGTCGGCAACAATGCGCTGCTGGTGACTGCGCTTTTTGGAGTGAAATCGCTGCAGCAAAACTGTACGGCGTCTGTGTCAGACGCCAACTCAATCGCCCGGCGTTTCACAGAAACGCCTTACAAAACCAAGTCAATTCAACCGTTCCTGGAAGAAAAAGGTCAGCCAGTCGGTTTAAAAATCCGCGCATCGCTGCAACGCAGTGAACTCGTTCGCAAATTACAAAGGGCGTTAAAATGTACGGTAAAAGTTTTCGATTTCGGTCCGAAAGAGACGCGCACGATCGGCGTTGTGACCGGAGCCGCCGGCTCGGAGATTTACCGGGTCGCAGACGAAGGGATCGATACATTCATCACCGGTGAAGCGCCGCACTGGGCTGCCGTTGCCGCCGAAGAGCTCGGCATGAATCTTCTCCTGGGCGGACATTACGCGACCGAAGTGTTCGGCGTAAAAGCGCTCGCTGCACATCTATCCAAACGATTCAGGGTGCCATGGGAATTTATCGGTTGTCCAACAGGGCTGTGACAGTTTTTCGATTCTGGGGAGCGCACGCATCTTGCGTGCAGTGTTTGGCATCTTGCCAAACACACTCAGCACGGATTACGAAAGCGATACAGGGACGTATCGCACTCCAAAGCACTTCGTGCGAAACGCGGTCGGGAGGCGTGTCCTTGGTAATGTGCAGTGCTTCTTCGCTTGTGCGCGGGCGGTTTCATCATCGTGCGCCTCCTCGTCCTCGTGCTCGATTGGAATTGTTTTCGGCGAGGTCGAGGACGAGGAGGACAACGATTACGAATCGATCCGTGGCACTCGCGCTAATTCTTTGCGCCGTCGCGCCACTTTCTATCCGCGCCGCGCCCAAAAATCGTTCCGCTATGCAGTTGCCGGGATACACGGCCGTACGGGTGCACTACGGACCGATGAACAAGATGATCATGTCCGTTCGCATCAACGGACAGCCAGGCAATTTGCTGGTCGACACTGGATCAAACCAACTGATTCTCAACGCACAGGCGGCAGAATTATTCGGCGTCAGACCATCGCCACGCGGTCTGCGCTACATCCGGTTCACGGAGATTCAGGGCCAATTATTGCCGGTTGGCTTTGTGCAAAACATGTCCGCGGGCAGCATGAATTTTGGCAGCAACCCGGTTGCTTTGCGCGATGCCACCCATTCTAGCAAAAATACCGGCGACGTAGATGGTGTGCTCGGCCTCGACATTCTGCTGCGATATAAAGCGCTCATTAATTGCCGGACAAAACTTGTATTCTTCAAAGTCGATCAAGCTCAGCGGATCGATCTGGGTTCCGTTGCCGCTTCTGAAAAATTCACACGCGTTCCGATCCGACGGGAACAAACTGGCGCGCTGACCGTGCTGTGCTCAACCCGCGGTCAACCTGCGCGTTTGCTGATCGATACCGGCGCGTTTGTCACCATCTTACACGACGGTTTCGT
>JBLMXH010000257.1:0-22645 GCA_050257685.1 Nitrospirota bacterium | reverse complement strand
TGTCGTGTCCACTGAGTCTTTCACAGCGGGGCGCTGCAGCTGGTTACGTCAGTTGGCGCAACGTTTTTTCCAGTTCGGTCAATCCGTCGATTTTCGCCACGGTCCCGTGCAACAACTGCATTGCGGCAGTGACATGCTTGAGGAAATGTTTGTGACCCTTGACCAAGCCGAGAAATCCGTAAGCACCGAGCGCTTGCATAAGACGTTGCATGGCGCAGAGCTGTAGCTTGAGATCGAAATCGCCGTTGATCACGATACCATTTTCGAGCTGACGCCCACGGTAGTAATCGGTCAGCTCTGCGCGTTCGCTTTCCGGAAGATCAACGTAAGGATCATAAAGCAGCGAGGCAAGATCGTACTCGGCAAGGCCCGGTCGCATTCCCTGGAAATCGATCAGGTAGGCTTGACCATTGCGTACGATTATGTTCTGCGATTGGAAATCGCGGTGCACCAACACCCTTGGGAATGAGGCCAGCCGGTCTGCGATTTCCTGTAGAGCAGGCAAGCACGCGAGCTGGGCAAGCTTTGCTTTCTCGGTTTTAAACAATCGGCCGAGGCAATTCTCGAAAAAGTAATTCTGTTCCCAGAGGTAAAGCTCAGAATTGAATTCGGCCGGCAAGTGTTGCTTCATTTCGATGCAAACCGATTCGGGCAAAGCGTGCAGCGCCGCGATTTGATCAAGGGCCGACTCGTAGAACGCGCGACGCACCAGCCAGCTTTCATCGCGATAACTGTAGAGGTCGCGCTCGCCGAGGTCTTCCACCCAGATCAACCCTTCGTCAGCGTCGTGAAAATAAATTTCCGGCACTCGAATTTGATGCTCGGTGAGAAAGTTCGCGATGGTTACGTAATGGCGATTCTCTTCCCGCTCCCGATTATATTTCACCAGGATGAGCGCCTGCTCCGCCGAGCATTGGATTCGATAGAATTTGCGATCGGATCCACCCTTCTGAATTGCTGCGATTTTGATTTGGGCGACATCCAACCGCGGGAAATGTTTCCGCGTTCGTCGAACGAGCAGGTCGGTTCTCATAATTTTAGATGTCGATATTGCGATGGATGCCGGTGACCTTTTTTCGGGAGCGGACAATACAGGCCTCCAACCGGCTTTGGGAAGCAATTTCTGCATCCGGCCACAAAATTGTGTCGTTCAGAATCGTTTCCGCCCCGACACGGCAGTTTTGTCCTATGACCGTGCAGCCTCGCAACTCTGCGCTCGAATCGACGATCGCGCTGCTCGAGATCCGCTCAGGCCATTCGCTCGTTTTAACGAAGTCCGGTTTCCAATTCTCCCGCAATATGATGCGGTGTACTTCGAGATATTCAGCGCGCGAAGAGATGTTGAACCATTTTCCGTCGTTCATTACTAAGCCGCCAATTCTGGCGCCTTGGCCTATCCAATCCGCAATGATCGGAATAAACGAGATCTTTTTGCGCGGCGGAATCCGCTGGAAAATCGCCGAGTTCCAAACCGCGATGTTGGCGAAATCAAAATTTCCCGCGACGCCGTACCGGTTGCTGATATCCACGACACGTTGGTCGCGCAAAGCCACCGCGGCAGCCAAGCCAGTGTGACGCAGAGCGAGCGTCACGTCGTTTGCACGGCGGAAATGTTCGTCGACCAGTGGTTGGAGATTGACGTCCGTTAGAATATCGCCGCTGTAGGTCAGGAATCCCGCGCCTGCGGGAGTGTCGAGATGACTTTCCGCGTTTTTGATGCCGCCGCCCGTTTCGAGCAGGTCGGGCTCGTGAACAAGCGTGATGGGAAACCCGCGATATTCGCGCGTGGCGAAAAAATTTTGGAATAATTCCGGATGCCGGTGCGTGTTGATGACAAACCTGTTCACGCCGACGCCTATCAAATGATCGAGTGCGAAAGTAACGAGCGGTTTTTGGAAGATCGGGATCAGCGGCTTAGGCAGCTCCTCGGTCAATGGACGCAAGCGCGTGCCAAGCCCCGCTGCCAATACGAATGCCTGAGTGATTTCGCTCACGAGCAGAAAATCGGAAGATTCTTAGACTTCGCAGGGAATGACAAGCGAAGTGTTTCGTACGGTCCGCTATCTCAGATAAAGCGTCCGCGTGCCGAAGTCGATGATTCCGTGATGGCGTCGCAATGTTTCTGCACCGAGCAACCCGGCAACCGGCGGCGATCCTTCCAACAATCCGTCGTGTATAAGTCCTTCCAGGTCTATCACGCCAACCTGTTTGCTGGAGATGTTGACCGAACCGACCGTCAGTTTCCGGATATTCGCCACACGCACACCGCGCTCTTTCAGGTTCACGGCGGACGAGCTATATGGCGTCTCCTGAGTGGCAATTCGCATGCGCCGTACAAACGAGCGATGCAATAGTGTGGTGAATGATCCCGTATCGACCATAAGTTTTGCCGGTTCGCCGTTTACCGATCCGTTCACATACAGATTGTAACCGTCGCTGACCTGAATCGGAACAGCCCGTAAGCCACGCCGATTGAAACCGGGGAAGCTCCCCATGACATTCGGATCGGTTTTCAGGATCAGTAACTGCTTTTCACAGTCCAGAACCGCTTGTGTCGGAAAAAGAATATCTGCTCCAATGATCCCGTCGATCTGCGGTTCGTGGGCCATTTGCGCAGCACGTGCAGAACCTCCGAGATCCACCGTGACCACGGGCTCATCGACAAGAGTCAACCCGCCGATTCGCAGTTCACGCGCAATCGCCACATTGTTGAAGGCGCCGTTGATTTGGACGCGCGCAGGCAAACTTGATTCCGCCGTAGTCGGTTTGAGCCGAAAATGTTGGCGGCGATTCAGGGCGATCGCGCTCACTGGTGCACCACTATCGACCGTCAACCAGGCGGGTCTGCCATTAATAAAGGCACGCAGCAACAAATGATTTTGTCGCGAGCGGACGAGCGGCAATGCTTCGAACTGCGGCGTTGTTCGTGCAAAAGCGCCACTCGGCGTGGCAGCCAATTCGATGACCGAAGCCAGAGCAGCGCAGCAAACCCACAGCAAGCATCGTGCACGCGGCAGATGATTTGAGGTCATCAGTGGCGGGGAGATTACACGCTTCCTTTTTCTTCGTAAAATTATTTGAGCAGTTTTTTGGCATTGCGCCCGATACGCGGTTGGTGATTAACTCTCCGCCAATTCAAAAAGATTCGATATGGCAAGCGCAGTTACCGAAGCACCTGTAGCCGAAGAAAAACTCGTTAGGGGATTGGGATTGCTGGACTCCACGATGCTTGTGGCCGGCTCAATGATCGGTTCGGGAATTTTTATTGTCTCGTCGATCATTGCCCGCCAGGTCGGCTCGCCCGGGTGGTTGCTCGTGGTCTGGATCATCACGGGATTACTGACGCTGACAGCTGCGCTCTCATACGGCGAACTCGCGGCGATGATGCCGAAGGCCGGCGGCCAATACTTGTATCTTCGCGAAGCATTCTCGCCACTGTGGGGATTCCTTTACGGATGGACGCTCTTTCTCGTGATTCAGACCGGCACAATTGCGGCCGTTGCGGTTGCATTCGCACGGTTCAGCGGGGTGCTTGTGCCGTGGGTGTCTGAGAACAACTACATTATCGCGCCGATCCGGTTTGGCGGGTACGCAGTGTCACTTTCGACAGCACAGCTCGTGGGCCTGGCACTCATTGGATTTCTGACATTCATGAACACGCGTGGGTTGGAAGTCGGCAAGCTTATCCAAAACGTTTTTACGACCGCAAAAACTGGTGCGTTGTTCGCACTGATCGTGCTCGGACTTATGGTCGGGTTGAAGTCTGGTGCAGGCGCCGAAAACTTCAGGGACTTCTGGACGGTGCGAGGAGATCTTCAGGAAGTTGGCGCAGGTTTAACAGCTGCGATCGCATTCGGACTCTTTGTCGGAATCTGCGTGGCGCAGACGAATTCTTTGTTTTCTGCGGACGCATGGAACAACATCACCTTTACGGCCGGAGAAGTAGTCAATCCGCGGCGCAACGTGCCGCTTTCCCTCGCCTTGGGCACCTTTCTGGTGATCGGACTGTATTTACTCGCAAATGTCGCTTATCTGGCCACGCTGCCATTCAGCGCAATCCAGAATGCGCCTAGCGATCGCGTCGCTACCGAAACGGCAAACGTAATTTTTCCGGGCGCGGGCGCGACCATCATGGCCATCGCGATCATGGTCTCGACCTTCGGTTGCAATAATGGGCTGATCTTTGCTGGTGCTCGCGCCTATTATGCCATGGCCAAAGACGGTTTGTTCTTTCGGCGGGTGGCCGAGTTAAATAAATGCAGAGTTCCAGCATGGGGGCTCGTTATCCAGGGCATCTGGGCCGGCATACTCGTTCTGCCGCGCACGGTCAAAACAGACGCAACGGGCAACGTGACCGGCTACGGCAATCTTTATGGCAATTTGCTCGACTACGTTATTTCAGCGGCGCTGATCTTCTACGTCTTAACAATCGTTGGCATTTTTTTACTCCGGTGGAAACAGCCGCACGCGGAACGACCCTACAAAGCATTCGGCTATCCAATCGTCCCGGCACTGTACATCATAGGTGCGACGGTGATTCTCGTTGTGCTCTTCGTCTACCAAACTGCGACGACATGGCCGGGCCTGATCATCGTGTTGACCGGCGTTCCGGTTTATTTCTTCTGGAAATTCTTCGGCAAAAGATCAACGGCGGCTTGACCTGCTCCCCTGGTTCCGATTAGCACAGCTCAAACCAACTCGCCATGAATGTGTTCCGACGAAAAAGTGTCACGCAACTTCAAGCCGAGGCGTTGACGGATCAACGCTTAAAACGCGCTCTTGGAGCAACAAACCTGACGATGCTCGGCATAGGCGCGATCATTGGCACGGGTATTTTCGTACTGACGGGTACCGTCGCGGCACAGAACGCGGGACCTGCAGTGATTCTATCCTTCATGTTGGCTGGTCTGGCCTCAATTTTCGCGGCGCTCTGCTACAGCGAGTTCGCATCATTGGTGCCGATGGCCGGCAGCGCGTACACTTATGGTTACGCGACACTCGGGGAACTTTTCGCGTGGATCATTGGATGGGACCTGGTTCTCGAATACGCTTTGGGCGCGGTCACCGTTTCTATTGGTTGGTCGGGGTATGTGGTGTCGTTTCTGCGAGACATCGGCATTCACATTCCGGCCCAAGTATCAGCCGCCCGCGGGACGCTTGTTACCTTAGCGGATGGAACCCAGGTCACTGCCATTTTCAATCTTCCAGCAGTCATCATCATTGCTATCGTTACCTTGCTGCTCGTTATCGGGATTCGCGAGTCCGCGAATGTCAATAACGTTATCGTATTCGTAAAAGTGGCAGTCGTGCTGCTCTTCATTGTCGGCGCTGCTCACGCGGTCAATCCTGCTAATTGGCATCCGTTCATCCCTCCGAGTACTGGTGCGCGCGGTCATTACGGGTGGAGCGGTGTAATGCAAGGCGCAGGAATCGTATTTTTCGCCTACATCGGCTTCGACGCCGTTAGCACAGCGGCGCAGGAAGCAAAGAATCCCCAGCGCGACATGCCGATCAGCATTATCGGCTCATTGTTAGTCTGTACGGTTCTCTATATCGCGGTATCGGCGGTGGCGACCGGCATCGTTCCATACTTGCAATTGGACGTGCCGGATCCCATTGCTGTAGCTGCCGACCACGCCGGTGTTGGCTGGATGGCTTCGATAATAAAATTGGGCGCCATCGCGGGCCTCAGCTCCGTAATTCTGGTGATGCTTTTGGGCCAGTCGCGGATCTTCTGGACAATGGCTGATGACGGTTTGCTGCCGAAGTTCGTGAGCAGGGTTCATCCGAAATTCCAGACCCCATGGATCACGACGATAGTGACAGGAGGTGTGGTCGCTTGCTTCGCGGCAATTTTCACGGTGCGCGAAGCCGGTAGCCTTGTCTCGATCGGTACACTGCTGGCATTTGTGATCGTTTCGATAGGCGTTCTTGTGCTGCGAATTCGCGAACCGAACTTGCCTCGGACATTTAAAACGCCGGCAGTGTGGTTCGTCGCGCCAATGGGGGTGATATCGGCCGGTTACCTCATGATTTCGCTGCCATGGCTTACTTGGGAACGGCTGATTTATTGGTTTGCGTTCGGGATTGTCATTTTCTTCGGCTACAGTGTTTACAATTCCAAACTGGGCCCGAAAAAAATCGCCGGTGAGACCGGGTGGTCCCGTGCGCTGAAAGTTGCCGGAGTGATCTGGATCGTATTCGGCTCGCTTGGTTCCATTCTCTGGCTAGCGCGTTATCGCACGGAACATATCCCGGGACCGCTTGGCATTGTCATTGGACTTGCGGGGTTTGTGTTAGCGTGGAGTTTGGGCGCGCTGTTAAACCTGGTCGCCCAAGTCTCCGATCATACGCATGCGCGTCATTTGATGATGGAATCACCGACCAGCGCGACGAAATAAGAGAACGCGCAGAAACGGGATCACGAGCCAGGGTTCGCCTGAAATCCACGCAGTCGACTGGTCGCGGCGAATCGAGACAACGGGTGCGCGCGGCGCGCGAGTCTTGCAGTATCGATGTTTCTAAAATCGCGCTCGGCGGTTGCTGTATCAGGCACCGACACGTTGAGTTGGCGTAAAATTTGTGTGTCGAGCGGTGTTGGCTCGTTAGGCGTCTCACTATTCAGTACTCGCTTTTGAAATTTCGAGACCACCTTCGCTATCGAACCGTCGTCAGTAACTCCGAACAGGTTAGAAAGCTGGTGGAAACTGAGATGAAAGGGAATGGTCGCCAACTCCACTTCATCAACCTCAATGGCTGCCTGGGGCGGCATTTCAACCTCAGCGGACATCGCGACAGAACGCCAGATATCGAATGGCTGAAAATAACCGATCTCCACGCGGTATGAAGCATGCAGACCCGAAATGGTCAGCCAGTGCATGTCGCTCATCGGTTCGACAACAACCGTTTTTTCTATGACACCACCTCGGCCGATCACTCGGACATGGACTTGTCGATCGGCAGGCATCGCCTTCCCGAACACGGACCGCCAATCAATGTGCCAACTGGTAAAAATCGTGCGTCCATCACGTGCGATGGCGAACAGAACGGGCTGTCGCCGGGCACGCTTCGCCCCAATACGCTCATGGCTACGCGACGGCCCGTCATGGGAGAGATGTACCATCGGTTTTTTGCAGATTTTAAAACCGCGACGGGCCTGCGATCTTCCCGCGTTGCGTTTTGTTTTTCTTTTCGTCATTCTTGGAAGACCGTCGCGCAAATCAGTTAAAGGCCAACTGCCTTTGAGCCACAATGTCAAAATCCGTGAGTAAAATGAGCGCAAAAATAGTAGAGCTTGAGGAGCTTTTTAGTCGCTGCGAGAAGCTGCGGTCGGCCGGGAAGAAGATTGTAGCCACGAATGGATGTTTTGATCTGCTGCACGTCGGGCATGTGCGGTATTTGCAGGCCGCCCGCGCGCTCGGTGATCTTTTAATTGTGGGCTTGAACGATGACCGTTCTGTCCACCGGCTAAAAGGAGCAGGGCGCCCGATTACAACGCAACGTGATCGCGCGGAGATCCTCGCTGCCTTGGACTGCGTGGACCTGGTCACGATCTTTCCAGAACTTCGAGCCACGAAGTTTCTGGGTGCGGTTCGGCCCTCAGTTTATGTAAAAGGCGGCGATTATACGTCGGAGACCTTGGACGAGGAGGAGCGTGCGACTTTGACTGAAATTGGAACGGCGATTCGTCTGATCCCGTTTGAGACGGGGTATTCAACTTCGGGATTGATAGAACAAATTTGTAAAAGCAGGAGCGGGGAAACCAAATGACGCAGATAAAACGCCTGCCAATCGGAATTCTCGGCTCGGGGAAAGGCAGCAACTGCCGCGCGATTCTCGAGCGGATCCGGTCAGGTGACCTCGCTGCGGAAGCACGCCTGGTGGTTTCGGACGTGCTGGATGCGCCGATTCTTGATATGGCGCGGGAGTTTGGTGTTGCGAACGCCTATTTGCCGCCGGGCAGGTTTCGCACGCGTTTGGAACCGGACATAGAAGCGCAACTCGTGCAAATGTTGCGCGATGCCGGTGTGGAACTTGTCGTCCTCGCTGGTTTCATGCGCGTTTTGCATGAACCAATGTTGAAGGCGTTCCCTCGTCGCATCATCAACATTCACCCGTCACTTCTGCCTAAGTTTCCAGGACTCCAAGCATGGGAACAAGCTCTCGTCGCAGGCGAAAAAGTGACCGGCTGCACGGTCCATTACGTCGATGAACAAATCGATCACGGGAAAATCCTTGCACAGAAAGAGGTAAAAATTTTGCCTAACGACACGGCGGCCAGCTTGCATGCTCGGATTCAAGCGCTTGAGCACGAATTATACCCGGCTGTCATCGCCGAATTCTGCAAAGCCTATGGCGGATCAAGCCCCGTAGGTGGGACGCTGCCAAACAAACAGTTTTGATCAGGCTGCATCGCTACGCCTATTCAGGCTTCGGCTCGCGTTTTAGCAGTTCTTCCAAGGCAATAGCGGGCTTTTTCTGCTTGTACAAGATCGAGTACACTTCATCAGTGATGGGCGTGGTAATGTTCAATCGCCGTGCGCATTGCCAGGCGCTTCGCGTAGTGGGAATGCCTTCCGCGACCATTTTCATGGAACTTGTAATTTCCACGACCGCTTCACCTTGCCCAAGCCGTCTACCCACGCTGTGATTGCGGCTGCTCTCGCTGTAGCAGGTCAGTATCAAATCCCCCGCGCCGCTCAAGCCGTAAAAACCGTGCGCCGTCCCTCCCATGGTTACTCCGAATCGCACGAGCTCAGCCAATGATCGGATAACCAGAGCTGCTTTGGCGTTGTCACCAAGTCCCAGGCCATCACTGATTCCCGCCGCGATCGCGAATACGTTTTTCAATGCACCGCCGAGCTCAATCGACACCACGTCCCGGCTGGTGTAAATGCGAAACCGGGAGCTTCCCAATGCAGTCTGTAAATTGGCTGCGCATTCGCCGTCTTCGGAGGCAATCACGGTCGCCGTGGGAAGGCCCCTAGCGACTTCGCTAGCGAGATTTGGACCGGATAACACCGCGATCTTATTTGCTGGGAAAGCTTCGCGAAGAATTTCCGTCATTCTCATCCCGCTGCCGTGTTCAATGCCTTTTGTGCAATTGAGCAATACGGCTTCCTTTGAACCAATCACTTTCGCCAACTGCGCTGCAATGTCGCGCAACGCCGTCGAAGGAGTCGCGAATACGATGAGGTCGGCCTCGGCGCAATCGGCAATTTCCGAGCTAATGAGTACCGAACAAGGCAGCTGGAACCCGGGAAGATAATCGCTGTTCTCTCGAGTCTGTCGCATGCGTGCGATCCGATCCGCATTGTGCCCCCAGAGCACGATCTGTCGACCGTCTTTTCCCCACAAACCAGCCAACGCCGTTCCCCAACCGCCGGCGCCTATGATTGCCGTGTTTGCAATGCTCATTTTCGAGTAAAGCGCGTTTCCGTGCCACGCATCAGCCGAGAAAGATTCGAGCGATGGCGCCAAACGACAACTGCCGCGACACAAGCCGAAGAATAAAAGAGCGGTCTGAGTTTGCTTTGATCGTGCCCGGTAACAAGCAGAATAGCCAGTGGTAAAACGACCGCAGCTATGATCGAAGCCAACGAGACGTACCGGGTTATCCAGAACACGACGATCCAAACGGCGACCCCTATGAGTGTTGCTATCGGAGTCAAGGCCAGGAGCGCTCCGCCAGACGTCGCTACGCCTTTTCCTCCCTTGAACCCAAGCCAGGGCGGATACAAGTGCCCGAGAACGCTGGCGATCGCCGAGAAAATCCCGAACATTTCGGGCGAACTCCACTCGGGCGGTGATCCGGGCGCCAGGAGCATGGAGATCTTTACAGCCCCGAATCCTTTTAAAACGTCGAGTGCAAATACCGGGTAACCGTATCTCTTCCCTAGAATGCGGACAACATTAGTCGCGCCGACATTGCCACTGCCAACCTCCCGGATATCAGTTCCTGCGAGTCGACCAGCCAAGTAACCGAAAGGAATGGATCCGAGCAGATAGCTAGCGACTAAAAACACGGCCAATGTGCCCATCGCACCACAGCTATGTTAGCTCTCCATCCTGCACGTATGATCCAGATAAACCGTTTCTGATAAGCCATATATGCAACATCGAAATATCGGATGGAGTGATTCCGCTAATACGCGCCGCCTGGCCAATAGAGGTCGGCCTCAAATTCGATAATTTCTGTCTCGTTTCTGATCTGAGCCCAACGATTTTGTTGTAATCGAAACCATCTGGAATCTTCTGGTTTTGTTTGCGGTAGAGTCGTTGGTTCAGTTCAGACTGGCGTGCTGCGTATCCTTCGTATTTGAAGTCCGTTTGGAGGAGTTCCCAGATCGACAGCGGTGCGCACGATAGGATGTGCTGAGGCAACGTTCTGACGTCGAAATCAGGGCGCTTCAGAAGTAGAGAAATTGGCGTTCCGTTTAGTTTCCTTTCTGTCGCTACGAGGCGAACGTGGTCCAGCAGGTGCGTTTTCTGGCGGAACATTTGAAATCTGGTTCGACTGACCAATCCCGTGGTGAATGCCCGACCGGTCAGACGCTGATCGGCGTTGTCGTGTCTCAACGATAATCGATCTTCGGCGCGACTGGTGAACATGCGATACGGTTCTTCTGTCCCCTTTGTTACTAGATCATCAATAAGAACGCCGATGTAAGCATCCCGCCGACTCAACACCAATGGCGAACATTTTCGGATCTTCAGAGCGGCGTTAGCTCCCGCGATCAATCCTTGAGCTGCAGCCTCTTCATATCCCGAGGTGCCGTTAACTTGGCCGGCAAAGTAGAGTCCGCTTACAAGCTTCGTTTCCAGCGTCGGGAGAAGCTGTGTAGGCGGGAAGTAGTCATATTCGACGGCGTAACCGGGCCGCATGATTTCGGCCCGCTCCAAGCCCGGGACCGAATGCACAAACGCAAGCTGAACTTCATACGGCAGACTTGTTGAGATTCCGTTTACATAGTACTCGTTTGTGTGGCGCCCTTCGGGTTCGAGGAAGAGTTGATGTGAGGTTTTGTCAAAGAATCTGACGACCTTGTCTTCAATGGAGGGGCAATATCGCGGACCAATGCCTTGAATTCGGCCCGTGTACAGCGGTGACTTGTGCAAATTAGCTCGAATGATTTCATGGGTCGTTTCCGTGGTGTGAGTGATCCAGCAGGGGAGTTGTTCCACGTGGAACTGGCCATCTCGAACGTGATTCAACGTGAATACTTCACTACCGCCGGTACCGATCTCTTCCAGACCAAAAGAAAACCCCGACGGTGGTTCATCCCCCACTTGGATCGAGCAATTCATAAAATCGATCGATGTTGCGTTTAGCCGACAAGGCGTGCCTGTCTTGAAGCGTCCGACTTGAAACCCTATCGCTTTCAGATTTTCGCTTAGGCTTGAACTAGTGTCAGACATCCGACCACCAGGTTTGCTAGTCTGGCCGATATGCAATAGCCCTCGCAGGAACGTGCCAGAGGTCAGCACTACGCTCCGAGCGGCGATCGCGACGCCCATGTCGGTCTCAACACCGATGACGTGTCCGTCCTTCTCAATGATGCGCGATACTGTCCCTTGCTTTACATCGAGGTTCTCCGCCTTTTCGAGAATAGCTTTCATCCGGAACTGATACGCCTTTTTGTCGCATTGGACTCTCGGCGCGCGCACAGAAGGGCCCTTACCGCGGTTAAGCATTCTGAATTGAATTCCAGTGGCATCCGCGTTAAGTCCCATGGCTCCTCCCATCGCGTCGATTTCGCGAACGATGTGCCCTTTCGCTAGCCCGCCGATCGCCGGGTTGCACGACATCTGGCCAATGGTATCAAGATTCTGGGTCAATATAACTGTCCGGCAGCCGATTCTTGCGGCTGCCAATGCCGCTTCAATGCCTGCATGGCCGCTACCTATGACAATCACATCGTATTTCGTTGGCAATTTATACATAATTATCTGTACCTCAGAAACTTATCTTATGGATGTCCGCTGCGCTAACCGGTCGCTCGGCCCGCTCTTTTGCCAACCCATCCGATGAGGTTTGAATCGCCCGGCGCGCCACGCGACTCAACACCAACAATAAGAGCACCGTCGTCATGAAGGCACCGCCCCAAATCCAGTACTCCAGTGTCCGCGGGTAACTTTTCCCGCGCATGATGCGCACCGCGAGTTGGCCCAGCGTCCCGACGTACGCGTAAAAAAAAAGGCCGGGTATACGCCCGATCGAGGCCCAAAACATGTAGGTGCTAAACCGAATTTGCGTTAGTCCATAAAAGTAATTGAGCAAGCTGGTGGGGAAGAGCGGATGCAATTGGCTTAAAAGAATGATCTTCCAACTTTCGCGTTCCACGGCAGGACCAAGCGCGCTCAATGTCGCGTTGGTAGAAAGCTTTTCGCGAAACCAATGCCTGGCGACGAACCGGCTTAAGGCAAACGAAATCGCCGTCGAAATTACGTTGCCTGCAAACACGATCAAAAATCCCCACCATAGGCCGAAGAAGAAACCGCCTCCCACAGCAAGGATGCCTCCCGGCAGCAGAAGGATATTACAAGTCGCAAATAATAATGGATAGCAAATGCCGGCCCAAGCACCCCAGCTTATCACACGCTCCTGCAACGCTCCGACAAAACTGATAACCGGAAAGAAGCGTGAAAGCGTTACCGCGAGGGCAATCGCGCCAGCGACGGCGACAGCTTGCCAGAAGATCACGCGATGCGCATTCACGACACTCACAGTGGCCACGCTACGCTCTCTGCGCAAATATCAGGATTCGTGTAAAGCACTCGAATCGCGCCAAAAGCGCACGCACAACTGATAGCGCGAGGAAACGATGATCACCTACGCGCTCGAAGGTTGTGGATTCCGATGACGCCGAATGCCGAGGTTGTCAAAAATCATCCGAGTAGCGTCCGACCGGTTAAGTGTATAGAAGTGGATACCGGTAACATCATTAGCGATAAGATCGTGACATTGTTCCAACGCATATTGAATCCCAATGCTCCTGACCATTTCGGGATCATTTTGGCAAGGCTCCAGAGCACGTAATAGCTTCGCAGGGAAACGCGCTCCGGCAGCCAGTTGGGCCATACGTTTCAGACTGCCCATCGAGGTAATTGGCATAATTCCCGCGATAACCGGGATGTGAACGCCCGCGAGTACGCAGCGTTCGCGGAAATCGAGAAAATCGCGATTATCGAAAAACAGTTGTGTCACGATGTAATCAGCGCCGGCATCCACCTTTGCTTTGAAGTAATCCATCTCAACCAATCTATTTGGCGTGGCAGGATGTCCCTCGGGAAAACCAGCGACTCCAATACCAAAACCACGACGGTCAGGATGAGCGCCGCGTTCGTTGAAGCGGCGGACAAATTTTACGAGATCCGCCGCATGTTGGAATGAATCGCGCGACTTATCGTAAGCCATTCCAATCGGCCGATCTCCGCCGAGCGCGAGAATGTTTCCAATGGCAGACTTCGCGTATCGGAGGAGAATTGCTTCGATTTCCTCTTCATTGTGACAAACGCAGGTAAGATGCGGGATTGGGTCCAGTTTTGTGGTGTGTTGAATGCGCTGGACCAGATCGTGCGTCAACTCGCGCGTTGAGCCACCGGCGCCATAAGTGACGCTGACAAAATCCGGCATGTAAGATTCGAGATCGCGAATCGTCTGATAGAGCGCCTCGGCGGCCTCTTGCGTTTTCGGAGGAAAGAACTCGAACGAAAATGTGGGAGAACCTCGCTGGATGATGTCATTGATGTGCATCTCTTGGCGAATATCCTCGTTCCTGCCGCAACTTGACGTCAAATATCACAGCCATTTCGGCTCACTGGTCCTTGATTAAATGTCTGAAAGTAGCGTTGGGTCAACTTTCCGGCGCAGATACGATTTGATCTGGCATTAACGTCTTTAGTGCCTCGTGCTCAGCAAGTTTTCGCTTGTTCATTGTGTGCGAATTCAGTAACGGAGTGTGCATGTCGTCAACAGCTTGCGTTGCCACAATTGTGTTGACTCTGCTCTTCACGCCTATTCTCGGCACAATCACGAGCGCTCGACAGTGTAATGCGGAGCAGGGACAAATCTACATTAACGAAGGCCGCTAAAGGGACGCGATTCGCGAATTTTCCTGCCTGGTCGAAGCGCAGCCAACTGAGGTGGAGGGATATCGTGGGCGTATAGAAGCCGAACTGCTGCTTGGTCGCTACTCCGACGCCGTCCGCGATTACGCGCGCGTTACCGCTTTCGTGCTGCCGGTTCATCCAGATGCCGAAACTACCATCGCAGCAGGCTACGCCGCCAGGCTTGCAGCTGCGCCTGATAACATTCCCGCTCTCACAGGCACAAGCTTCGCGCGATGGTGGTTCTTCGATTACCCTTCGGCGATCCACGTGCTCAATGAACTGCTGACGGTGAACCCAAATGACGTTTACGCGAATCTGTTCCGCGGATCCAGGTCGTCTACTTCAGGGTACCGCGCGTGCGGAAGGGGCAGCAGATCTTGACCGAGCGATCGCGCTCACACCCGAAAGTCCCGATGTGCGCTTCATCGTCGCCGACGCGTACACGTACGGAAAGCTGCTTGATACCCAGCGGGCGTTCGTGGAGGCGTCATTTGCGTTGGCAGGAGGTCTAAATACGCCACGTGTTCACGCCATTCTTGCCAGCGCATATCTCGCTTTCGGCAATTCGTCGGCTGCCGCTGCTGAGATGCGTACGCACATCGAGCTGGTGACGACGGAGCTGGTTCAAGCTTCAGCACTCAGTACGGGCGGCACACTAACACTCCCCCTCGTACCCGGACGGAGCTACGAAATCCCGATTCCTGTCACAGCTGGACAGACACTATCGATCTTGACAAGCAGCCGCGATTTTTACGACACCATTCTCGTTTTGTTGGCACCTGACGGTACGCCGGTTCTGGGGAGCGACGACTATAGACAGTACTTTGCCGGGTTTCAGTGGGTCACGGCGGCGAGCGGCACTTACCGAATCTGGGTTACCTCGTTTGAGAGCGTGAACACGGGGGACCTAGTCGTCTCCCGCAGATGATTGGCTGAGTACGCGGGGCTGTGTTTCACGCTGCGGTTTCGAAACCGGCGGATGAAGTCGGCGTTCGATTTCTCGGACTGACTTGAATCCGCCGGGATCCCGCGCCTGCCAGGCTTGAAGACGATGCGGTTCGTTATTTCGGCGACCGCTTGTCGGCGTGAGTTTTGATTACTCGTCTTTGCTTTTCCACAACGCGACGCAGCTCGCGCTCCATAGTTTTAAATGCGTCATGTATCACTTTTTTGAGCGGTTCGTGGGTGTCGTTATCCATCTGCCTTTCATCGGCTACCAGCTCGTGGCGCGGTGCCACGGTCACGTCGATTCGACACCGGTATGGATTTCCTTTGTTGTGATTATGATTTGTCTGCTCAATAGCCACATCGCATCGGTTGATGTGATCACAAAATCTGTCGAGTCGTGCTGCGTAATCCAAAACGAGATTGTCGATCTGGTCAGATTTTTCCAGACCCCGATACGATATCTTAACAGGCAGTTGCATAATCATTTACATACTACAGCGCTATTCGCCGCCGAGGGAACAAAAAATCTCGGTTTCGACATTCCGTTTAGATTGATCGCAACGATCGGAAATGATTGTTCAGTCTGGCCGCTTCTACCTTCACCAAATCCGATTTTACATGTTCCACAATCCGCTGTCGTATACCGGCAGGCAGTAAATCTACGATCGCCGTATGGATTTCGGCAGGTGCCGCGAAGGACCAGCCATCTTTTCCCTTTTGCGAGACAATTTTCGTGATCTGGTCGGCCAACTCTTTTTGAATCCTGCGGTCCATTTCCGTCGCCAATTGCGTGCGCTCGGCAATTGATGCCGGACCGCGGTGCGCGCCCGCGCCTTCGGTCACTGGGAAACGCCCAGCCTGATCACTTAGCTTATCGATGAGTCTGCCGTGTGCATCGGTCATGTTGAATGCCTGCACCAGCTGCAGGCTGGGTCCGCGCGTCGGCGTTTCGTTTACCCGATAGGCTTTTAAGCTGCCGCGATCAGTGACGATCACAAGAGAACTCGGTGTCATGGCAAATCACTGGCGGCGCGCCACGGCGCACAGGTCAGCTATCCTATAAATAATCGTTGGCGACTGCAACATCGCGCTTGCGCGAAACACGTGTGCTTCACGTGAGCAGCGAATCAATTAGCCACTACCTCCTGCGCGTTCTTGCTCGGCGGTGAACCGCGGAAATTCGACGTGACGCTTTTTCCAGGATTCTTCCCGCGCCTGAGCTTGTGTGCCGCCGACGAGTCGCAGCAAACAACAAGCTCGCCCGCCGAGGTCGACATCATCGCCGGAAGCAAAGGTTTTCGGCTCTGCCACAAAACCTGAGGCGTCCCTCGTGTCGAGAATTAATTGCCATTCGAGATTTTCCTGGCCCGGTAACACAAAGGCTATGGGCTCGTGATGTGCGTTTATCAGCAACAGAAGCGTCTCGTCACGCACCGGTTCGCCCTCGAAGTTGAGGACATCCGTTGCATCGCCACTCAGTAGCATCCCGAGACAACGCACGAACGGCGAGGTCCATTCTTCCTCCGTCATCTGGCTGCCACCGGGATTGAACCACATGACATCGCGGATCTCGGAACCCGGGATGCGTCGACCTTTTAGAAACTTAGGACGCCGAAAAACCGGATGTTCTTTTCGCAGCTGTATCAATTTTCGCGTGAACTCAAAAAACTGATTCTCTCTTTCGTTACGTTCCCAGTTAAACCAACTAATCTCGTTGTCCTGGCAATAAGTGTTGTTGTTGCCGTCTTGTGTCCGACCGCGCTCATCTCCGCCGCAGAGCATCGGCACGCCTTGGGAAAGAAATAATGTGGTGAGAAAATTGCGTCGCTGACGGTCGCGCAAGGCAGTGATCTGCGGGTCGTCGGTTGGACCCTCCGTGCCGCAATTCCATGACTGATTATTGTTGTCGCCGTCGCGGTTTCCGTCGGCGTTCAGCTCGTTGTGTTTGTCGTTATAGCTGACGAGATCGCTCAATGTGAAACCGTCGTGGGCTGTAACAAAGTTGATGCTCGCATAAGGGCGTCGGCCGTGATGTTCATAAAGATCGGGGCTTCCAGTGAGTCGATAGGCCATTTCAGCAACCCGGCCTTCGTCGCCTTTCCAAAAACTGCGGATCGAGTCGCGATATTTACCGTTCCATTCAGACCATGGCACAGGAAAATTGCCTACCTGATAACCTCCTTCTCCGACATCCCACGGTTCTGCGATCAACTTTACCTGTGACAGTACCGGGTCCTGCTGAATCACTTGGAAAAAGGGATGCAGCGTGTTGAATCCCGAATGATTGCGCGCTAGTTCAGTTGCGAGGTCAAATCGAAATCCGTCGACATGTATCTCCCCCACCCAGTACCGTAAACTGTCCGCCACCAGTTGCAGCGTTCGTGGATGGAGCAGATTCAAGCTATTACCCGTGCCGGTGAAATCGAGATAGAACCGGGGATTTTCGGGGTGCAGCCAGTAGTAGGAGGGATTATCGATTCCACGGAGACAGAGCGTTGGGCCGAGGTGATTTCCTTCACCGGTATGGTTGTAAACGACGTCAAGAATAACTTCGATTCCGGCAGCGTGGAGGGCACGCACCATTGCTTTGAACTCGGCGACCTGTTGGCCCATTTGCCCGCTGCTGGAATATTCTCCATGCGGAGCGAAAAAGCCGATGGTGTTGTACCCCCAGTAATTCGTTAGGCCATTATCGACCAGGAATTTGTCATCGGTGTGCGCGTGGACTGGGAGTAATTCGACCGCGGTCACGCCGAGTTTTTTGAAATAATCGATGGCCGGAGGGCTACCGATCCCTGCATAGGTGCCGCGTAAGTCCTCAGGCAAGTCTGACCAAAGTTTGCTGAAACCCTTCACGTGTACTTCATAGATCACGGATTCGTGCAGTGGAATGGCCGGCCTCCTGTCGTTTTGCCAGTCGAAGCCGGAATCGATCACGACTGATTTCGGCACACCCCAGGCATCGTCTCGAAAATCCTGAGTCAAATCTTCCTTCTCGCCGCCGATGACGTAACCGAACATTTCATCCGCCCAGCTCACTGCTCCAACGATCGCTTTCGCGTACGGATCAATGAGGAGCTTCGAGCTGTTGAAACGCAATCCCCTTTCCGGATCGTACGGTCCGGATACCCGAAACCCGTACACCTGCCCTGGCCGCACATCGGGCAGAAAGACATGCCACACTTGGTCAGTACGCTCCTTGAGCGGGATTCGCACGTCTTCCTTTGCATCGTCTGTGCTGTCAAACAGGCACAGGTCAACTCCGGTGGCATGCTCGGAAAAAACGGCAAAGTTGACGCCATTACCCGTCCAGGTTGCACCGAGCGGATATGGTTTACCGAGACATGTTCGTACCGGAGTCATAAAAGGGCCGCGCATTTATCCGGCATCGAGACCATGTTAGCAATGAGGAATGGAGGGTCGGATAAATCCTGACGTATTTTCGGTTCAAACCGCGTCGAAAGCTCGGTGTGTGAAACGCACGATAATTGTCGCCGCCCCAATTCTGATTTGTGCGTTCGCGATTTACCTCTATGCGCATCACAATTGGAATTTGTTGCCAGCCGACACCACGATCGATCGCATCGTCGTGGAAAAATCAGCGAGACGATTATCGATCTTCCGGCATGGCAATCAGCTAAAGAATTACCGAATCGCCTTGGGCCGGAATCCGTTGGGAGCGAAGCAGGAAGAGGGGGATATGAAAACGCCCGAAGGGATCTATAAGATCGATGGTCGAAATCCCCAAAGCAGTTTCCATCTTGCGCTGCACATTTCGTATCCATCGGATGAAGAGAAGAAGCGTGCAACTGGACATGGTGTTTCGGCTGGGTTTGACATTATGATCCACGGAATCCAAAACGGACGGGGCTGGATCGGTGCCTTTCATCGTTGGAAGGACTGGACCGCCGGTTGCATCGCAGTCACGGATGAAGAGATCGAGGAATTGTGGCGGGTTACACCGGACGGCACGACAATCCAGATTGGTCCCTAAAGCTCCTCGAGTGCACGCCGCGCTTTTTCGACATCGGAGGGCCGCAGAATGATCAGGCCTTTTTCGGCTTCGCGGCCAGCGGCGAGATACGTGTACTCAATGTTTACACCGGCATCGGCGAGGCACTCCGCGATTTTCGCCAAAATACCCGGCTGGTTCGCGGTCTCGATGGTGAGCACGTCGGTTTCAAGCGCAAGCACGCCCGCTTCGCCCAAGAGCATCAGTGCCTTAGTGGGATCGCTCACGACCATCCGCACGACGGTGTGATCCACAGTATCGGACGTAGCCAAAGCATAAATATTGATGCCGGCGTTGGCGAGCGCGTCAGACACGCGCGCGAGTGCGCCCGGACGATTAGCAAGGAAAACTGCCAGTTGCGTTGCTGTTTCGACAGAGAGCTTGAGATGTGCGTTCATGCTGCTGGCAAACTGATGCCTGGGCGCGGTTCTGACAACTCAGGAAATAACCTCGCAAAAGATTGAAAAACATTGATGAGCAAACATCTGGGGTAGGTATCAATCGAGTTGAACTATTGTGCGACATGGGATCGGCGTTCTGAAGTAGGAAAGTTAAACGAAATTTCCGACAGATGCCCACACTCACTCATTCTGGTTCTATTAAGGTTACGCGGCCGAGGCGCACCATCGGTTTCGTAACTGCGTGCTCGATCGTAATCGCCAACATCATCGGCACTGGAATATTCACGAGTCTTGGCTTTCAGCTGACCAGTATCCAATCAGGCTTCGCCCTGCTGATGCTCTGGGTCATAGGTGGCATTGCCGCGCTCTGCGGTGCGCTCTGTTACGGTGAGCTCGCCGCTGCATTGCCGCGATCAGGTGGCGAATACCATTTCCTTTCAAAAATTTATCATCCTTCGCTCGGGTTCATGGCAGGATTCGTGTCAGCTACGGTTGGATTTGCAGCGCCCGTTGCACTCGCTGCCATGGCGTTTGGACATTACTTCACCGGAGTGTTCAGCATCGGTTCGCCGGTTGTCCTCTCGTTCGTAGTTGTTTGGATCGTCACGGGATTTCATCTCAGAAGTCTGCGAGTCGGCAGCGCGTTCCAGAATAGTTCGACGCTCGTGAAATTGCTTCTCATCGGCGCGCTGATCGGGGCGGGGTTTTTTGTGCCAATAAGACAGCCGATTAATTTCTTGCCCGGCCGTGGCGACCATGCCGCGATCCTTAGCGGCGCGTTCGCGGTCGCATTAGTTTACGTGATGTATTCGTACTCGGGCTGGAATGCTTCAGCGTATATCAGCAGTGAGATCAAGCGACCTGAGAAAGTCGTACCGCGCTCATTACTGGCGGGCACCGGTTTGGTGATCGTGATTTATGTGCTGCTTAACGCCATTTTTCTCGCTACGACGCCTGTGGAGGAATTAAAAGGCCAGCTTGAAATCGCGTTAATCGCGGGTAAGCACATTTTTGGCGAAAACGGCGGGCGCTTTGCCGGCGCTATCATTTGTCTCGGTCTTGTTGCCGCGATCAGTTCTATGACATGGATTGGGCCACGTGTGACGATGTCGATGGGCGAAGATCATTGGTTGCTTCGCTGGCTTGGCGGCAAAAATGAACATGGTATCCCCACAAATGCCATCCTCCTGCAACTGCTCTTCGTGAATCTACTTTTATTCACTCAACGCTTTGAGGATGTGGTTCGGTATACGCAGTTCAGTTTGCTGCTTTGCTCGTTGTTAACTGTCATTGGCGTGATCGTGCTTCGTATCAGAAACCCCGAAATCTCGCGACCATACCGGGTTTGGCTTTACCCCGTACCTCCGGTTGTATTTTCGATAATCACTATTTGGATGATGTTTTATTTGTTGCGCTCGCACACTGCAGAATCGCTTGCAGGTCTAGGCACGGCGTTGTTGGGTGTGTTGCTCTATTTCTGCGCCGGCAAGCGCCGTGATCCGTCACCATGAAAAAAAATTGGGCCGCTCTATCAATCGTCGTCGCGCTTGCGAGTGCGCCGGGTGTTTCCCCGCAGCAAAATCCGGAAGTTGCGCCGCGAGCAATTCCGGTAAACACCGGTCCAAATGACGTTGCTCGCTTTCTCGCCGGAATGCCGGTGTCGGACAATTCACCGCTCGCGCCGCTGATGCGTGATCCAGCGTGGCAGGCGCACGCTGCATTCTTTGAAGAACAATTCTCAAAAGTAAATCTCAGGCAGCTCCAAAAATTGCAGGGATGGCAAGCGACGTATCTCCCCGAATCGCTTCAACGAATTCCCGTGGTGTTTTACATGTTTAGCGGACCTGATTTCTTGTACGTTGATCAATTCTTTCCAAAGGCTGCCGTGTATGTCCTCTGCGGAAAAGAATCTCTCGGCCCGGCACCCGATCCCTTACGCATCGCCAACCTGGCCGGCGCACTGGGAAATCTGGAAAACGCGATGAAGTCCTCGCTCAACACGACGTATTTCATTACAAAAGACATGAAAGTCGATCTACACGAGCAGAACTTGAACGGCGTGTTGCCGATTCTCTACGCTTACATGGCTCGGGCCGATAAGTCGATTACGAACGTCACGTTCGGCTCGCTGAATGGCGGAGGCGGTTTTCAGGAAGGCGGGCGTGGCGGCAGTCCCGGGGTGCGAATCCGTTACACCGACAATCAATCGGGCGACTCACAAACGCTGTACTACTTCACGACTGATATTTCTGACGGCGGCATTAAGGCAAGTCCTGGTTTCTTGAAGTTTTGCCAACGTCTTGGCAGAGGCGCGAGCTTTCTAAAGTCGTCGTCGTATTTGCTGTTCGAGAACGGTTTCGCTACGATCCGCAATTTCATTTCCGATCATAGCAACATGATTGTGCAGGACGATTCGGGCATTCCGCTCGCGTACTTCGATCCTAACAAGTGGAACCTGCGTTTCTTTGGCGTTTATCTCGGCCCCATTGATCTGTTCAAACAATATTATCAGCCGCGACTGCGCGAACTCTACCAACAAACGAATCCGCCGCCGCTCGAATTCGGGTTCGGTTATCGATGGAATTACAAGGAAGCGAATCTGATCGTAGCGACACGAAAGTAAATCTTGTCATGTCGACCGAACTCGAATTGTAACGCAGCCATGAAACTTTTTCAGGGTGGCCAGGCTTTCAAATCCCGTGGCAAGCCAACCATAACTTCGCGGGATCGTTGCTGCGCTGCGCTCAGCATGACGTGCCAAACGTTAAAACCTGCGGAACCACGAATAAGGAAAAGCGTCGCCCGGGCAATCGGTAGGCCAGCGCGGCGGATTGATGTCGCGGTGTGGCTTCACCGGTATCGTGCCTCTCTCGGTTTTGCCGCAACGGTCTCGCAAATACCGAATGAGTTCCTCACAGGCGTCGAGTTGCGCGCGCGTTGGCTGGTCCCGATTGAAATCGCCCACGAGACAAATGCCGAGTGAGATATTGTTTAAATAATCGCTGTGCACATGGCCGCCGTTGATCTGGCGCCTCCAGCGATCGCCGACTTCGATCTGACCATTGCCGGTCGATGTGCCGTTGCCGATGACAAAGTGATAGGCCAGACCGTTCTGCATCCGGCGAACATGCCTGTGGTAATAATCAAACACACGCGCATTTCCCTGCCGCGT
>JBLMXH010000256.1:0-9469 GCA_050257685.1 Nitrospirota bacterium | reverse complement strand
AGAGATGTTTCGCTTTGCTCAAGATGACAAAGAGCAAGCTGGCTTCAGCGGATCTTTATCCATTGCGCGACCGAATCCTACCGTTTTTGGGAGAATTGATTCACTCAAGGTTTTGAACCTGCTCGCGGATCTTCTCCAGTTCGGCTTTGCAGCCGATGACGCGTTGCGAAATTGCCGCGTCATTAGCTTTCGCTCCGAGGGTGTTGAGTTCGCGAAAAATCTCCTGGGTAATGAATTCCAACGTGCGTCCAACCGGCTCTTTGCTGCGTAAATGATGGGCGAATTGAGCAAGGTGACTCTCAAGGCGCGTCAGCTCTTCCGATACATCAGCGCGATCGGCAAAGAACGTGATTTCTTTCAAAACGCGCTCGTCATCGTTAGGCACCGGCAACCCGGCCTTTTGTATCCGATCGAGCAGCGCCGCACGATACCGCTTCACCACGTCGGGATGCAGCGTCCGAACTTCCTTAAGTTTTTTACGAATTGCCTTGAGGCGATGAATCAAATCCTTGGCCAGATGTTTGCCCTCGCGTTCGCGCATTTTTATCAAATCTGCGAGCGCAGCGCGCAGAGCGCGTTCGACTGCCGGCCATGTCTCTTCGGGATTCAGCGCTTCTTCGGGGAACCGCATCACGCCGGGCGCCTGCAGGATTGTGGCGATGGTGATCTCGCCGGGCGTGTTCAACTCTTTTTGCAACGAGCGCATCGCTTCGTGATATGAACGGGCGAGTTCCGTATTGAGTGCGAGCTTCCGCGCGCCGTTCGTGCCGCTGTGCAGGCTGATCGTCGCATTGGTGCGACCGCGCGAAATACTTTCGTTGATCGTCTGGCGAATGCGCGGTTCGAGCTCGACCAGATCGCGCGGCAAATTGACCACGACGTCGCTCTGTTTCCGGTTCACAGAATTTAGCTCGACAGTAAATTTTGTCCCTTCGTGATCGATCTCGCCACGACCATATCCAGTCATGCTTCGCATACGTCGATGCAAAGCTTATCGCAGAGAAACGGCAACGTTCAACGCTCACTCGAGAGTACCGCGCGACACACCGATTGAAAACCGAGAGACGATCCGTTATGGACGCCCGTGAACCACTGGCAAAAGGAAGTTGTCGCAACGGTAATCTTTGGGATCACCTATGTGCTGATCAGCGGCCGACAGCTGAAGATTCTTCCTTTGAACCGGCCGGCGGCTGCGTTGTTAGGAGCGGTGCTGATGGTTTCGACGGGCGTGATGACACCGGAGCGGGCGTACCGTGCGGTCAATTACGACACGCTGGTCCTATTACTCGGGATGATGCTTATCTCGGCCTATCTTTATCTGGCACATTTTTTTGACTGGGCGACCGACCTTGTTCTGAAATTCTCACGCACGCCGCAACGACTGTTGCTTTTTCTGACGCTCACTTCGGGAGTTCTATCCGCACTGCTCGTCAATGACACAATTTGTTTGATGCTGACGCCACTGGTGGTGGCAGTGATCCGCCGCGGGAAACTTCCGCTGTTGCCGTTTCTCATCGCACTCGCCACCAGCGCGAACGTCGGCAGTGTGGCCGCACTCGTAGGAAATCCGCAAAACATGATCATCGGACACTTTTCGCGGATCCCGTTCCCGGAATTCGCGCGATCGCTGGCCCCGGCGGCCCTCGTTGGATTGGCGATCAATTTCGCGATTGTGAGCTTCGGTTTTCGCAATGTGCTGCACGGGGTAGTAATCAGCCGCGAACCTCACGCTATTCCGAAGCTCGACCGCGGTTTATTCACGCTCGTCTGTATCGTGCTTGTTGTGATCTTCGCCTGTTTTTTTGCGGGATTGAATCTGGCATGGACTGCGCTTGCGGGCGCGGCGCTGGTGATGGTGCTCGCGCACCGCGACACCCATGAGGTGCTCAAGCTTGTTGATTGGCATCTGCTTGTTTTTTTTGCGGCGTTGTTTGTCGTCGTTGAGGGACTGAGCGACACAGGCTTACCCGATACCGTTTATCGCCGTCTGCAGCCGGTGTTCGGGGCACAGGTGACAGCGCAGGCGTGGAATTTGACTTGGTTTTCTGTCGTGGGTTCAAACATTTTTTCCAACGTGCCGTTCGTTCTGGTGGCGGGAAAATGGATCCCGCATTTTGCCGATCCTACGTTGATGTGGAAAGTGCTCGCCCTGGCGACTACCTTCGCTGGCAATCTTACTATCATAGGTTCGGTCGCCAATATGATCGTTGTGGAATCCGCGCGGGAACATATCGCGATTGGCTTTTGGGATTATGCGCGGTTTGGCATCCCTATCACCATCCTAACGACCATTGCCGGAACCTTCGTACTGCTGGTTTTGCACTAAGAAGATTGAAATTGCTGCCGAGGGATGACCGCGCCCGGTCTGGGGAGCGCACGCGCCTCGCGTGTAGCGATTGGCGCCCTCGCCAATCGCCGGGGACCGAGGGTTCCGATCCTCCGATGCCCTAACAATTTACTACACCCTGGAACTCGCCGTCGGCGAATCCGGCTTCCGGAAATGTTCATTGGTGGTTTCGGCGGGGGCGCCGAAATCTGGTCGCCGCGGCGACCGCTCCCCAGAGAGCCTGCACAGCGCGTCGATGAGGTGAAGGCATTGCGGCATCCTCAATCGATTCGAACCACCGCTGTGCGACACCGACTCGTTTTGGCGCCGTGCGCGCATACACACAGAGTGTCACTCGATGATGGGTGAATGGAAAGACCGACTCATAAACTGGTTTGGTCCGGAGGCTTGATCGCTTTAAGCAGTTAAGTTTCAGTGGCGGCAAGATCCACATGCCGCGCCAACGGTTGCGGGATTGCTCGAGCAAAATTCGACCGCGCCTGACGATCAGTGCGTGCATTTCGATGAGTTGCTTCGTTTTGGGTCTCGATCTTCGTACCGGGAGCGCCCGTGGATCTTTCGCGCGGCAAAACGTTTTGACGGGGCATACAGCGCATTTTGGGTTCCGGACGACGCAAATCATCGCGCCAAGATCGAGAAGCGCGGAGTTGAAAGTTGCGGGATGGGAGTGTGAAAGAAGACCGGCAGCGTGTTTCCAAAGTTTTCTCCGGCCCGGGTCGGAATCGATTGATTCGCGCAAATTGAAAAGCCGCGCTAAAACGCGAGCGGTGTTTGCTTCCACGATTGGTACAGGTTGATCAAAGGCGAAGCTGGCTACCGCGTGCGCGGTGTATTTGCCGATTCCGGAAAGTTGTCGCATTTGCTCGATTTCCCGCGGGAAGTTTCCACGATGGCGATCCATGACCGTTTTTGCTGTGGCATGGAGATTTCGCGCGCGAGCGTAATAGCCGAGGCCTTGCCATGCACGAAGCACCTCGCTTTCCGAAGCGCGCGCCAGCGCGGCGAAATCGGGAAACCTGCGCAGCCATTTGTAGTAGTAAGGGACGACTGTGGCGACCTGCGTTTGTTGAAGCATGAACTCGGAGACGAGGATTGGGTACGGTTCTCGGGTCCGGCGCCACGGGAGATCGCGGCCGTGACGGCGATACCAGCGGAAAACTGAACGGCGGAATGCGCGAACGTCCTGTAGCGCTGGCAGCATTTGCCGACAAACGTCCAACATCCAACGCGCAACGTCCAACTCCCAATTCAGAAGAGGATTGAATGTTGAGCGTTGAGCGTTGAGCGTTGAGCGTTGAATTCATACACCCAGGCGCTCACACATGAACAAGTGACAAAGCTGCGCGCTTTGCTACAAGATCTCGGGTTCGAGTTCGCTCCGAAGGAGTGGACAATTTTTTTTGCGCAGAAAAACAAGCTGAGCGTGGCCGTTTATGAAAAAGGACCAAAGGTGCTGGCGCAAGGCAAGGGAGTCGAAGAATTCGTCCAGTTCGAGCTGGAACCGAAAATTCTCGGAGAAGCAAAACTCGGCTATGAAGAAGTGCATTCACCGGAAATGTTCGAGGCGCATTTTGGCGTGGACGAGAGCGGCAAAGGCGATTTCTTCGGGCCTTTGGTGATATCGGGGGTCTACGTTGATCGTGGTATCGCGCGCAAACTTCTCGATGCGGGCGTCGTGGACAGCAAGCGGATCAGCTCCGATGCGCGGATTCACGCGCTGGCGGACACGATTCGCAAAACTTCACAAGGTCTGGTGGAAACGGTTTTGATCGGCCCGGCGAAGTACAACGAGCTATACGAAAAGTTTGAGAACTTGAACCGGCTTCTCGGATGGGGGCATGCACGGGTGATCGAGAATTTATTGGAGCGGAAGCCGGGTTGCCCGCGATCATTATCGGATCAGTTTGCCGATCCTTGGGTAATCAAGCAATCCTTGATGAGGCACGGGCGCAACATCGTGCTTGAGCAACGGCCGCGAGCAGAAAGCGATATCGCAGTGGCGGCCGCATCGATCATCGCGCGAGAGGGATTCATCAGCTGGCTCGAGCGCAAAGGCAAAGAACTCGGTATGCGATTGGAACGCGGCGTATCGTCAAACGTGAAGGAGACTGCAAAAAAAATCGTCGAAATGCACGGGGCACAGGCATTACGCGAAGTGGCGAAAGTCCATTTCCGCACCGCGCATGAGATTGCTCCGGAGCATTACGCCGCACCGCCACCGCGCGCCGATTGGCGGGGGCGCACTTCGCCAAAGGTTGGAAACTGAAGCATTGCTTGGTGTCCCCCAGTCGGCATTTAAAGAAAACGTCCGCTTCAAAAAATTGTTTTTTTGTGCTTGATTGGGCCACCGGCAGCGTCACAAGGAACGATTACTAAAATAGATATGGCGAAATTAACGAAGCGCGACATCGTAGTGTCGATCAGCAATCAGACCGGGATGGTTCAGCATCAGGTCTTTGATGTGGTGCAAAAGACCCTCGACAAGATCACTGATAGTTTGGCCAATAATATTCCGGTCGAGTTAAGAAACTTCGGCGTGTTTCTACCGCGCCTTACCAGGCCGCGGATCGGACGAAACCCTAATCAACCGGGTAGCAGTTTCGTCATTCCGCCGCGTGCGACGGTGAAGTTTAAGGCGGGTAAAATCATGCGGCAGCGCGTAGAAAAGCTCTCTCGCCAGTTGAAAGAAGCGGAAGAGCGAAAGGGTAAAACCGCAGTCGGCGCGCACGCTGGCGAATAACTCAATCTGATCAGACCATTCCGTCTGCGAGCGAAATTCGCAGAAGGTTGTGTGTTCTCACGAATCAGGAGAGCAAGCTCTGGATCGTTTTCTCCAGACGCTCAAAATTGATTGGCTTGGTAAGATGTTCAGCAAAACCTGCCTCTCTGGCTTGGTTCACATCGTGTTCGCTGCCAAACCCGCTTAGAGCAATTCCCGGTAAACGTGTGTTGAGACGTACCTCGCGCATAAGATCGTAACCACTGCGATCGGGCAATCCGATGTCGCTGATGAGCAAGTCAAAATCCTCAGTGCGCACCTTTTCTACTGCCTGCTCAGCCGAATGCGCAATGGTGATCTGGTAACCGCGGCGTTCCAGCATTCTTTTCATACTCAGACAGGTATCGTGATGATCGTCCACCAGCAGGACGCGCCGGTGATTCGCAACAGCGGCATCTGGTCTCCGATCAGCTGGTCTATCCTCGCCGTGCCCATCGCGCTCAACGGGGCCTTCAACCGTGTTTAGCTCGACTGTAAATGCGGCACCTTGATTTTTGCCGGAGCTTTGGACCCGAATGTGTCCGCCATGAGCATCGATCAAAGTTTTTGAAATCGTCAGGCCAAGACCAAGTCCTCCAAACCGGCGAGTGATATCGCTCTGCCCCTGTTCAAATGCGTTAAAAATTTTGTCGATCGTTTCGGACTCGATGCCAATTCCAGTGTCCGTAACGCGCACCTCGATTTTTCCTGTTGCCGGATTCAAAGTTTCGATGGTAATGCGGCCTTTTTCCGGGGTGAACTTGACGCTGTTCTTGATCAGATTCCAAAAGACCTGCTGCAAGCGTGCCGGATCGCCCTCCACGTAGGTGTGGAGCGCGCGCAGTCCAAAGTTCACTTTGAGATTCTTTGCCTCGATTTCATTGCGGCATATCTCGTAAGCGCGCTGGAGGATTTGGTGGATGGAAATAGGTTCGAAGCTGAGTTGGAGTTTGCCTTTTGAAATCCGAGTGATGTCGAGCAAATCATCGATGAGGCGTGCTTCCAATTCGACATTGCGCCGGACCACCTCAAGCGCTTCCCTGACGGGCCCGGATTCCGGCATTTCGGCTTCGAGTTCACCCACCATGGCGAGCACGGGCGTAAGAGGACTGCGCAACTCGTGAGACAGTTGTGCCAGGAACTGATCCTTCGCGGCGTTCGCGGCAATCAACTCCTGGCGCAGCGTGACATCGCGCGTCTTGTCTTCCACCAAATAAAGAACCCCTTGCACGGTTTCCTTTGCGCCCTGCAATCGGAGCAGGTTGATGTCGAGGAAATGAGTCATACCTGACTTCTCTTTTAACGGGTGCTCAATCAATTGGAATGGTGTTCCAAAGTTAAGGACCCGCTCAACGGCCCCGGCCGGCGCAATCTTTACATCATCGCAGGTGATTTCGGTGATGTCGCGACCCTCCGGCACTTCTCCGAAGCGTTCGGCCATTCGAGCGAATGCATCGTTGGCATGAAGAAACCGGCGAGAAATTGGATCCACCAGAGCGATCCCGCCGGGCATATTTGCCAGCATCTTCTCGTTAAAGATAACCTCACGCTCGAGTTGCTGCTTTGAGTCCAGTTGCCGCTGGTAGAACCGGCTACCCAGCCACGCGAACACAGCGGTGAGGACAACCAGCCAGGCCGTCAACACCGTCATTCGCCCGAGAAGATCGTGAACCGGTTTGTAAGCTACTGCCACCGGCTGCTCCACCACCGCCACCCAACCGGTCGATTCGATACGATCGAAGGAATAAAGGTTATCCCGATATATAAAATGCCCGTGCTGGCTATGCCGGATCTTGTCGAGTAGCTCGCCGCTTTCAGGTGAAGTGGCCCGGGGATTTGGTTTGAAATCGTTCCCGAAGAGCGCTGCTCCTTTTTGGTCCAGGACCTGGAAAACGAAGCGATCGGAAAACTCAATGGCGGACAATCGCTTACCAATTCGTTCGACAAGAACGGAGTCGCCAATGAAACCAAGAACGGTGCCGTCTGGTCCGCGAACAGCGGTGACGATATCGGTGATGAGCCGGCCATCGGAGAGCCGGGGATGGACCGAGGACACAACCGGTTGGTCGGATGCAACCGCTTCTTCACGCCATTGGCTTGCTCCAAAGTCTTTGCCTACGAATTCCGGCGTCGTCGGGATTGAGGCGAGCAATGCGCCATCTGGTGCAGCGAGGAACATGCCATCAACATTTGGATGCGAATAGAAAGCCGAATTCACCCACTGTTGGGCGGCCGCTGCGGGATTCGGCGAGCTGAGAACTCTGGCGACCTCGGGAAGGGTCTCGTAGTAATTGATGATGGAGGTGCTGCGGCTAAGATCGGTTCCGACGACGTGCCCAAGCAATTGCACCAGCGTGTGTCGATCTCGCAAAATGCGTAGTTCCAACGTGTCGCGCAGGATTGTATAAGAAACGATCAGCGTCAGGACTGACGGGATCCAACCCGCTAGAAGAATCGGAATGATAATCTTGGAGCGCTCGAAACGGTCGCGGCTTCGTTTCGTCATGAAATTTGCAATAATACACCGGTGTTTAGGAGAAAACCGGCGAGTCACCGTTAACCTGCTGACCGTCTCAGGCAAGAAGGAATTCCGGCAGAGATTCAGCCGATTTTCAAAAATACGGTGTCCAATGAATAACTGGATGGCAAAACCGGTCGGCGTCGCAATTGCGAACCGGTAGAAGATTGCTGTGTATCAACACGATGTGAGGGCGGTTTTCACCGGCGACCGTATGATTTTTGGATTGACGCAAGTATTGGAAATTGCATCATGTCGGCCTGACTGCGTCATCTATTCGCGGTCATAGCAATCTTCATGCAAGAAAGCATCGGACATATTATCTGGTCAGCCTGTTACCTGACTGTGCTCATCGGGCTTTCCGCTTATGGGATCCATCGCTACTTCATCATTTATTTGTATTTAAAAAACCGGAAGCGACCGCCCGTTCCGGCCCGCTACTTCGAGAAACTGCCGAAAGTGACGGTGCAGTTGCCGATTTTCAATGAGGTGTACGTCGCCGAGCGGTTGATGCGTTCCGTGAGCGAACTTGATTATCCGCAGGAACTTCTGCAAATCCAGGTGCTGGACGACTCGACTGATGAGACACGCGAGATTACCGCGACATGTGCGGAGGAATTGCGACAGCGCGGTTTCAACGTCCAGCGGATCCATCGGACTGATCGGACGGGCTTTAAGGCTGGCGCCCTCGCGGTGGGACTTGCTGCTGCCGAAGGCGAATTTCTTTGCATCCTCGACGCCGATTTTGTGCCGGAAAAAGACCTGCTGAAACGAACGGTTCATTTTTTCACCGATTCGAACGTCGGGATGATTCAAACGCGGTGGGGGCACTTGAACCGGGGGTACTCGCTGCTCACACGCATGCAGGCGATTTTTTTGGATGGACATCTGCTGCTTGAGCAAATTGCGCGTAGCCGCAGCGGCCGATTTTTCAATTTCAACGGGACAGCTGGTCTATGGCGCCGCTCATGCATCGAACAGAGTGGCGGCTGGCAATACGACACTTTGTGCGAGGACCTCGATTTGAGCTATCGGGCGCAACTCATGGGATGGAAGTTCATTTATCTCTCGGACGTCGTAACTCCGGCAGAGCTGCCAGTGGACATGAACGGATTCAAGTCTCAGCAGCATCGTTGGACGAAGGGTTCAGTCCAGACGTGCAAGAAGTTGTTGCCGAGCGTTTGGCGGAGCCGGTTACCCTTTAGAATTAAACTGGAAGCCACCGGGCATTTGATGTCGAACTTCGCGTACCTGCTGCTGGCCATTCTTTGCGTCCTCTTATATCCCTCGACCGGAGGGCCTCCGGTTGGCTGGGTCCGCACAGTGCTTGTCGATATCCCGATCTTCCTGGCCGCATCGGCTTCCGTCGGCCTTTTTTACATTTGTGCACAGCGCGAATTGCACCCGGGAACGTGGATCAAAGAACTTCTTTTCCTGCCCTGTTTGCTTGCATTAGGAATCGGTCTGTCCCTTAACAACGCCCGAGCAGTGCTCGAAGCGATGATTAACCACAAATCGGATTTCACGCGGACGCCAAAGTACGGAATTGAACGCAAGTCGCAGCCGTGGCGAAGTTGTAAGTACCGGCCGCTCAAATCGGCGCTCCCGCTCGCGGAGCTGGCGTTTGCCATCTACTTCAGCTACTTCGTTGTGTATGCTGTCATGCACCGGCAGTTTTTCTCGGTGCCGTTTCTGCTGATGTTTCAGGGTGGATTCCTGTACGTCTGTCTCAGTTCGTTCGTGAGTGGTTGGTCAAAGTTAAATCTTGGCAATTCACGAGCGCGGGCCTCAATTCCTGCGTGACAAATCGCAATTCTCGAGTAAAAGGTTCGGCCATGGTTCGGCC
>JBLMXH010000255.1:0-4926 GCA_050257685.1 Nitrospirota bacterium | reverse complement strand
AATGCATAACTGCGCTCTTCAATTATGTGAGTCACTCGTTTGACCAGGTGTCCGCCCAGGTATTGGCATTTTACCTCTGCGCCAATTGTCGATTTGCAACCATGACTGGCAATCGGAGTGGGAAGGAAACAGCGCAAGAGAAATGGCCGGTCTCCTGCAATCTCCTCATAAAACATCAATGCGTTCCACACTGCGCCGGGCGCTGCGAAGAAATCCTGGCACGTTGTAACCGAGGCGGAATACTCGCGGGAGCGAGAGGGCTCAATTTCCATCGCCTCTCGCATTTCCCGCGATTTCTCGGGTTGCAGCGAGCATTGTTGCATACTTTGCAGCAAGATAAGTTTCGCAGTTTAATGACTCCGCTGTAAAGCGCTGGTTGAAAATTGAAGTTCTGAGCTAATGAAAACGGCTGTCTTTAGCGCAAAGAAATACGACCGCGAATTTCTTTGCGGAGCGAATGGTGCACGTCATGAATTACATTTTTTCGAGCCGCATTTGAATGAGGAAACCGCCGGCCTCGCGGTGGGATTCGGAGCGGTGTGCGTGTTTGTGAACGATCAGGTGGACGCTGCAGCGATTGCGAAGCTGCGCTCGTTAGGCGTACGACTAATCGCGCTGCGTTGCGCCGGTTACAACAATGTCGATCTCGCCGCCGCGACGAAACATGGCATCGCAGTGGTACGCGTTCCCGCATACTCGCCTTACGCCGTGGCCGAGCACACGATGGCCCTTATGCTGGCGCTCAACCGGAAAATCCATCGCGCCTATAATCGAGTGCGCGAAGGTAATTTTGCCCTCGACGGATTGCTCGGGTTCGACATGCACGGAAAAACAGTAGGGTTGATCGGAACGGGACAGATTGGGACCATTGTCGCGCAAATTCTCACCGGATTCAGTTGTCCGACCGTGGCGTTCGATCCATTTCCAAACAGGACCTGTCAGTCTGTCGGCGTGCGTTACGTCGAGCTGAACGAAGTGTTCGCGCAATCCGACATCATCAGCTTGCATTGCCCGCTCACGCCGGAGAACAAATATATGATCAGTGATGCGGCCATAGCCCGAATGAAAAACGGCGTCATGCTGATCAACACCAGCCGCGGCGCGCTGCTGGATACTGTCGCAATCATCGAGGGGCTAAAGAGCGGCAAGATCGGTTATCTCGGCCTCGACGTTTACGAAGAGGAGGAGGAAATCTTTTTTGAGGACCGTTCCGGCTTGATTCTTAGCGACGACGTGTTCGCGCGGCTGCTCACATTTCCAAATGTGATCATCACCGGACACCAGGCTTTCTTCACGCGAGAGGCCTTATTGAACATTGCGGCAACGACAATCGAGAACATCACTAAGTTCGAGAACAATCAGCCGGTCGACAATCTGGCAGGTCGATTCAATGCCGGCGAAGCAAGCGCAAGCCGTTGAGAATCACGACGACTGTGCTGCCTTCATGGCCAATCACGCCCGTAGTGAGATTGATCTTTTCTGCCAGCGCGGAAACAATCAGGAACAGGATCACGCCAAGAGAAATGACGACGTTCTGCCGAATGACCGAGCGAGCACGCCGGCTCAGCATGAATGCGTCTTCGACGTTCTCAATTTTGTCATGCATCAAGACGATGTCGGCCTGTTCCAGCGCAGCGTCTGACCCGCGTGCGCCCATGCCGATGGACACGTCCGCCGCAGTCAGGCTGGGCGCATCGTTGATTCCGTCGCCTACCATCGCGACCTTTTTTCCCGACGCGCGCCAATCATGAATGCATTGAAGTTTGGCCTGTGGACTCAACTCGGCGCGAACATCATTGATACCAACTTCCTCCGCCACCATCGCAGCCGGTCCAACACGATCGCCTGTAAGCAATGTGACCGACAGACCGGAATGCTTGAGGAAATCAATTACACGTTTCGCAGCCGGCCGGATCTCATCACGCAAGTAAATCACTCCAATTACCCGATCGTTCGCGACCCAAACTTCGGCATCGTTTGTTGATTCAATTGCCGGCAGGGCAATTCCGCGGTCATGCAACAATCGTCTGCTCCCGACGAAAATTCGATTCCCATTCATAGATGCTTCCATTCCCAGGCCCGGTACGTTTAAAAAATCGCTGGCCTGATTGGTCGCCAGGTTGCGTCTTTCCGCTTCTGCAACAATCGCCCGCGCCAGAGGATGCGTGGAAAAATGTGCTACTGAAGCTGCACGTTGAAGAAGCTGATCTTCATTTTGTGAATTAAACGACGTGATCCTCGCGACGACGAGCGCGCCTTTGGTCAGCGTTCCGGTTTTGTCGAACGCAAACTGCGTCGCCCCGGCAAGATTTTCGACGGCGACACCGCCGCGGAACAAAATTCCGCGCCGCGCAGCTGCCGCGATGGCGACCAGAATCGCCGATGGAACGGACAAGACGAGCGCGCACGGCGAAGCCACGACGAGCACCGTCATTGAGCGATAGAACGCGTCTGCAATAGGACGATGTATCAAGAACAAGACGACAAACACCAGGGCGGCCAGTGAAAGCGCGATCCACGTGTAGTAACGGCTAAAGTTGTCTGTGAAACGTTGCGCCGGCGCTTTTTGCTGCTGCGCCATTTCAATCAGCCCGAGAATCCGGCTAAGTGCGCTATCCCCGGGCTCGCGCGTTGCCCGGATGACCGATTGGCCATCGAGATTAAGCGTGCCGCCGCTCACCGCGTCACCGATTTGTTTTACAACCGGAATCGATTCGCCGGTCAGCGCCGATTCGTCGGCGGACGTGGCACCTTCGATCATTACGCCGTCTACCGGAAAAAGTTCCCCGGGCTTCACCAGCAACTCGTCCCGAATTTCCACTTCCTCAATCGGAGTCTCTACCCAACGACCATTTTCACGGCGTAAGGCATGTTTCGGCGCAACTTTGAGTAACGACTCGATCGATTTGCGGGTGCGATAATTAGCGAACTGCTCCAAGCCGTTACTCAATGAAAACAGAAAGAGCAGCGTCGCGCCCTCCGTCCATCCCTTAACGAAAAGCGCGCCGACCGCGACTGCCACCATCAGAAACTGAATATCGATCTTGCCGCGTTTGAGCGCGTACCAAACATCCTGAGTGGCGAACCAGCCGCCGCTGACGTAAGCAAGCGCAAAAAAGGGCGCGAGCACTTCTCCGCGAATTCCCGCACGTCCAAGAAGGAAACCAGCAAGCGTGCTCAATCCGCAAATCGCCGCCAGGAACAACATGACGCGGTAATCGCGCGCCACGGGCCGCGGGAACGGACGATTCCGCCACGTCGGTATCGCAATTCGTTTCCAAATAACAGGCGGTTCATCGGACGGATGAGCACGATGAAATTCTGTGGTGTGGTCGTCGAGCTTGTGCAGATGAATCGTCGGCGATTCGCGATCAGCCGTGATTGATACATCCCATTGTCCGGAGAGCACGGCACGCACGTCGGTTTTAATCTGGTTCAATGTTTCTTCTGACGGCGTCTCATAAAATCCAACTGAAACACTGTGCTCGTTAACATTCAGCCGCACCTGCTTGACTTCCGGGTGCGCTTCGATGAGCCGGACTACTTGCGACCACGTGGCGGCGGTATTGGCCGCGCTCTGTTTGGCTGGAATGATTTGGTTGGTCACGGGCGAACTATGAGCGAAGGAAGGCCATGACTCTCAGCAGCGATTGCGATTTACTCTACATTTCTTGGCAATTCGCAGCCTGTGCTCAAGAGTGTTGTAGCCGCCTCGCTCTGTCGAGGATCCCTGGCATCGGGTTTTACCACGTCTCCACAGGTCGCGTGGCTACATCGTGTTGTTTATGCGTTTTGCAGACACCGACCGACAATCCACGTATGCGATCATCATGGCGGCAATGCTGAATACAATCAGGTATTCCATTCGTTATGTCACGGTTCGACTGGCGATGAAACCAGGGTCTCCCCTTCGGGTATGATGTGGCGGTGGACGCGATCCGGGACAAGGATGGCCCCAGCGATCGCAATTGCGGCTCGCGTGCGCCTCGCTATCGCGCACTCGCAAGTCCTCAAATGCAACGTCCTTCAACATCAGTTTGGTCGTTTCGGCTTCTTCAGTTAACAACAGCGTGGTTTTCATCGAATCACTCCTCGTGCAGTTGAAAGCTATCGCCGCTGCTACACCGCGACCGTGCGTTTGTTGGGTTTTGCTTTACAAAAATTGCGTGACAGTTGCGGTTCATACCCACGACAGGCGCTGTTTTGTCGAATAGATTCTTGTCAATGCACAAGAGAGTTCTAGCCGGCGTGATTGCCGTGTTTGCGGTTTCGAGCGCGTTGATTGGCGCTGAACGGCAACAGCAGCATTTCGAATTGGCAGCCAAGGAGTTTGCCAAGGCCGAAGAATTGGCGAACCAGCTTGCGAGGCTTTCACGCAGAGTGGATCCAAACGAAGCGAAGCTCCTCGCGGAATGCGCCTATGCGACGGTGGCGCGACTAAGACAGGAATATCGTCCCTTTGGCACACCGATCTTTAACAATTTTCTTGTTTATCACCGGCTGAAAAAACGAGGCTATTGTTACCAATGGAGCGAGGACCTGCTTCTTGCGCTCGATAAGCTGAAACTCAAGACGCTTGAACTTCACTGGGGTGACACGTATCGGGACACCTGGCGCGAGAACAATTGCCTGGTTGTGACCGCGAAAGGACAGCCGTTTGAGCGCGGGATGATCCTTGAATGCTGGCGTCACTTCGGACATCTCCGTTGGAACCTGGTCCCGTCAGATCAGGACCCATACCATGAGAACGCCGAATGGGCAGAAAAGGTCCGCGCGCGCGCAGCGTTGAAGACCTCGCATGCCGGTCATGGTGTTGCGTTGCAAACCAGAGTCGCACCCGCCAGCAAGTCCGGAGCCGGACCATAAAAGCAACGCGAGGACGCGTACGCACTCACAAGACACTGCGTGGGAATTGCATCCGAAACG
>JBLMXH010000254.1:0-7312 GCA_050257685.1 Nitrospirota bacterium | reverse complement strand
AGACCGTAAAATAGGTAGATACCGCGAAGACGTCCCACATCAACGCGCTGCGGAAATTCTGCCAGATCGCCCAGTTGTTAGGTATCGGTGCCAGATACCAGGCCATCCAAAAGCGGCCGACGTGAATGCCGGGATAAATCGCCGCGCACATTACTGCGAACAGCGTCATTGCCTCCGCGGAGCGGTTAATGGAAGTACGCCATTTTTGCCGAAGCAAGTACAAGATCGCCGAGATCAGTGTGCCGGCATGTCCGATACCGATCCAGAAAACGAAGTTCGTGATCTCCCAAGCCCAGCCATTCGGGATGTTGTTGCCCCATGTCCCAACGCCGGTAGAAATCAGGTAGCCAATGCAAAAAATTCCAAACGTTGCAATGCTCGCAGTAGTCATGAAACACACCGTCCACCACCGAGGCGCGGGTTGTTCGACGACGCCGGAGATACGCTGTGTGAGCCAGTTGAAGTTGCGCCGGTTCAGCACGAGCGGAACATGCGCAATTCGCCGCTTGGCTTGCTCGATTTCCGGTGCTGCTGCTGGTGCTCCGTCCATATGACCTACTCTGGAAATGTCTCCACCCGGCTTGCAATGCCGACATCCTTTGCGTCAGGCATTTTCGGATTTGGATTTCGGAGGCGGGCGAGATAACTCGTCCGCGGAACAACGTTCAAATATTCCAGGATCCGGTAATTGCGGTCCTGTTGTTTCATCTTCGAGACGCGGCTCTCCGGGTCCTTAATATCGCCGAAAACGATGGCCTCATTTGGACAAGCTTGTGCGCAAGCAGTGGTAAACGAATCGCGCGGAATTCGCTTGTCCGGCGAAGCGCTTGCGCGTGCGATCGCAGCGATCTTCGCTTCTTCAATGCGTTGCACGCAATAAGTGCATTTTTCCATCACGCCCCGCATCCGCACGGTCACGTTGGGATTCTTCTGCATCTTCATTGTGTCGGGGGCACCCTTGGTAGTGAGCGGCGCAAAGTATTCTTCAAAGATGTTTAACGCGCCGACGATCTTCCTCTTGCCGACTGGTCGTTGTGTATAATCGAAAAAGTTAAACCGCCGCACTTTGTACGGACAGTTGTTCGAACAGAATCGAGTGCCGACGCAGCGGTTGTAAGCCATGACATTGAGCCCGTCCTCGCTGTGAACGGTGGCGTTAACCGGACACACCGTTTCGCATGGCGCGTTCTCGCAATGCTGGCAGGGCATTGGTTGGAACACCATTTCGGGATGCTCAGGCCAGTGGCCGTGGTCCTGATTGAATGGCTCGCGACTGGCGTAGTAACGATCGATGCGCAGCCAGTGCATGATGCGGCCATGGGAGACTTGTAGCTTTCCGACAACCGGAATGTTGTTTTCCGCCTGGCAGGCAATCACGCACGCGTTGCAGCCGGTACACACATTCAAATCGATGCTCATTCCCCACTGTTGCGGCGCATTCAACGGCGGATGCGTATAGAGGCTGGGCGGCGGATGCGGCAATTCTTCCGCACCCGGAATCTCTTTCGCGAAGTCGCTGTTTTTTCGATAGCCTTCCAGCGTTCCTTCACGAACAAGGCCGCGGCCTTCGATGGCGAAATGTTCCTGCGTGATCGAGAACGGATAACTACGGCCAACTTTGGTCACCCGCACGCTCTCGACGCCTCTCAGGCCAGCAATAGCCACATTCGGATTGCTCGCGGTTCGCAAAAAATATCCGTTGAACCCGGCTTGCTCGGTCAGCGCCGGTCTTTCTTTCAAATTGGCGCCTGCATATGGAAGCTCGACAAACTGCGGCATCTTGCGCGCCCAACCGAGAGTCACGGTCACGGAATTGTCCGCGTGCCCGGGCGACACGAGCGCTGCAATCACAAGCTCCCGTCGCATCAGGGTGCCGCCGGCGCTCTTTTCACCGATCGCGATCTGCAACAAATCTCCCGTTTCGACGCCGAGCGTTTTTGCGTAGGCAGGACTGATCAACGCTGCGTTGTCCCAGCTCAATTTCGTGACGGGATCGGGCAGTTCCTGGAGCCAGCCGTTATTTGCGTAACGGCCGTCGTCCATTCCGTAGCTGGCGGTCAAGACAATCTCCGGCGATTCCGGCGTGGGAGGCGCGGGAGCTGACGAAGACTCGCTCGGCGAAGCTGCGGCTGCGCCGGCATTGAATGCAGCAGGCTGGTCCGCGCTCTGGATATGTGCAGCCGAACCGTCGCGCAGAAAGTTCGACCAGACTGTTTGGAAATCGCCTGGCGGATTCGTTAGGCGAAAGGTCTCCTGTACGAGCTCAGGACCTTCCACCTTCGGCCGGCCCAACACCATGTTCATTAGCTCGATTTCGCTGACTCCGCCGAAAAGCGGCAGGATCATTGGTTGGATGGACAGATAGTCGCCACCGGCTGTGAGCGCGTCGCCCCATGACTCGAGATAATGGGCAAGCGGAATGTGCCACTGGCTCAGCGCAGACGTCGCGTCCTCGTGATAACCAAGCCGCACAATATTGGGGACTTTCTTTTGCAATTCGCCCCAATCGAGCGGCATTTTTGTTTGTGGATCTTCGACCAATCCGCGCGGTGCATTATAGACAGGGTCGCCGCCGAAAATGAACAGCTGCTTGACGCGACCTTCATTCATGTCCTTTGCAAGCTGAGCAATGTCGATCGTCTTCGAATTGCGCGGCGCCTGACGCACCACCAGGGTTTGGCCTAAATTTTTTAGCGCAGCATTGATTGCATAGACCAGCATTTGTACCGCGACCGGTTGCGTCGGGCCGGCGAGCACCAGGCTCGCTCCTGGTTTTGCCATTAAATCAGCAGCAACGCCATCAAGCCATTGCTGGTCGAAATTGTTTGACCCGCCCTGGAAATTTCCGAGCAAAGAGCCCAGACCGGAATCATTTGTTCCCGAGAGAATTTTCGCCGCGAGCGCATATGCGAATGCGGGAATCTGGCTGGCTGCACAACGCAGCCGATGATCCGCCATCGCGCCGGTAAGAGTGAAACGATGTTCCACCACATACAGGCGGTTCATGCTGTCCTTTGACGCGCTGACGCGGCGACGGGAAGTGAAACCGCGCACTGTTTCGAGATTGCCCTCACCGCAATCGAGAAAATCGCTGTCCAGTGCAAGAATCACGTCGGCGCGATCCAGTTTCGGCACCACCCGTGCGTTGGCGCCGAAAGCTGTTTGCATCGCCACGTTTGCGTCCTGGCCAAGCCGCGGCTCGTAAACACACCAACGCATCCCCGGGAATTTCTTCTCTAACTCGGTGCGAAGGCGCTCTCGCGTCGGCGAATTGGTCTCCTCGACGAGAAATGCAAGGCTCTGGCCTTGGTCATTCAGGATGGTTTTACCAAATTCTCCGAAAAACTTCTCAAATTCTTCCCGCGAACTCGCCTTTCCTTTTTGGACGAAACGTTTCGAGCGCGTCGGGTCATAAAGATCGAGAATCGACGCCTGAACGAAGGTGTCCGTGCCACCTCCGGTTGCTGCGTGCAACGGATTCCCTTCGAGCTTAATCGGTCGCCCATCAACAGTCGTGGCGATCAGAGGAATCCCGCCATTCCGGCGCGGCATTGCGGTCGCGTAGTAAAGAAATTTCCCCGGGATCGTCCACTCCACATTTTTCGTGAAGGGGACGAGATGCAATTCAGGGCGTCGACAACTCGTTAGGCCGACTCCTGCGAGCGCCATTGACGCGCCCATCAATTTCACGAAATCGCGCCGCGACCATTCGTCGCCATCCAGTTTTGCCGCGCCTTCGGGAAATTCGCGTTCCAACCATTGACGAAATTCGGGCGTGTCATTCAGCTCGCTGATGCTGCGCCAGTATTTTGTGCCGTTGGACGGCTCAGGCGGATGATGGAAAACGCGTTTCATGGCTTCGTTCCGCTTCGCCCCGTTAAATCGTTGAACCGTTGAATCGTTAAATCGGAGTCCCGACGTAACGTTGCGACGATGTAACGAATCACGCTTGTTCTCATCGATGGCATCCCTGGCAATTTGTTGGCGGAGCGATTTTCCAGCGCTCTTTCAACGTCCGGCCAATCTCAGCTTGGGTGAGCTGCTTCTTCTTGGAAAAATCCTCATGCGCATCGCTTGGCTGACCGTATTTTGCGACGAACTCCGCCGGCTTAACGTCCTCGGGTTTCCAATCGAGATTGAAAACCTGATCGTCCGGCCGCAGATAATTTTCCGGGCGCCGATGGCAATCCAGGCACCACGCCATGCTGTGGGGCTGGGCGATCTGAACCACCGGCATGCGATTGACCGGACCGTGGCAACTAAAACAGCTGATGCCCCGGTTCACGTGCGCTGAGTGGTTGTAATAAACGTAATCGACCGTGCGATAGAGCCACACCCACTCAATTGGCTGACCGCTTTTCCAGCTCTCCTGCATTGGCTGCAGCTTCGGATTGTCTTTCGCCACTTGCGTGTGGCAGTTCATGCATGTCGCAGTGTTGGGTACGTTTGAGTGCGCAGCGACTTCCACGAAGCTGTGACAGTAGCGGCAATCCATCCCCAGTTGTGTGACGTGGATGTCATGCGGAAATGGCACAGGTTGGATCGGCTGGTATCCAACCTTGGTGTATTTCGGCGTCGCGTAATACCAAGTGGCTGCAGTTAACCCGCCAGCGAGGACAATCAGACAGACGATCATCTTGATCGGTAACCAATTCGTCCAGCGTGGAAAGAAATTGGCCATGGTACTATGCGGCCTCCGCGCCGACGCTGCGCAGCCGCCGAGTCCGCCACGGCGGATTCGTCCCGCGGCGAACTACCCATGAATAAAAACTGTAGTCAGGATGTGCTTCGTTCAGACGCTGCAAAGTAGGTTAAGGTTAAATCGTTGTCTGGAGAGCAACGAGGATTCTATAAATGCACGGCCGGAGGGCAAAACAAAATTTCTTTTTCCAATTTTATCGCCGTCTCTCTCATCAAATCGCGAGAACAATTCTGAAGCCTGCCAAATTGTTCAGCAAAACGGAAGCGAAACGACTTCGACCGGAATTGCGGCATCCGGAGAGAGTGCCTCCAACTTCGTGGCAGGATCGTTGAAGCCGCGTTTCACGTACCCGAGTCCGATTTCTCGCCCTTCGCTGCGCGTGCCACTCGTGATCCAGCCGGCTTCTTTTCCAGATGCTGAAGGAGCGACAAGTTTCATCCCGGCCTGGAGCGGAGTGCTGTTCAACGAAATCAAGCCGCACAATCGTTTGTTGGTTTGTCCGGACATTTTGATTCGCGAGATCACTTCCTGTCCGATGTAACAGCCTTTTTGATAATCAATCGTGCGTTGTTCCAAATTTGCTTCGATCGGGATAATTTCATCGGTTAGTTCGCGACCCCAACGCGGCAGTCCCTGTTCGATTCGCATCACATCCGCTGCTGCAGAATCGATAAACAGATATGCCAGGAGGAGTTCGTCTCGCACTGCATCGTGCCGTGCTAAATCGCCCCAGACGTCCCAACCCGATGCGGCAAAACGGCGTGCTGACACACTTCGGCCAGATGCGAGAACTGGCGGTTCGTGTGCGAAAACATGAAAGAGCGCGAATTCGTCCGTCACGTCCTCAATCTGAACGTCGTCGGCAATGACGTAACGCTCCAGGCGTGCTTGCAACGTCTCGCGAAGGTCTGGGTCGGCGTCGATTAAAAAGCTTTCCCCGACCGCAGTGACAAAAACGTGTGCGTTGAGTTTCCCTTTTGCATTGAGCACGCACGCTTCTATCGCGGCCGTTTCGCTCACCTCGCGCAAATCGTTTGTGATTTGCCCGTTGAGAAATCGGAACCGGTCAGTTCCGGTCACACGAAGCTTTGCGCGCGCTGAGAGGTCGAGAAACGCTCGCTCTGTTCCTGAGCGTGGCGTCATTTCTCTTGAGATGAAAAACGACTTAGCAGCTGTTTGAGAAATCCACGCCGCAACGGCGTTGCAGCAGGAGCCGTCGCGTTCGTCGGTCCGCTGAAGCTAAGCACAGGCTCCGCGGAGACAGCGAGTTCTCCTTCCTGAGGCTCGATGTCTTGTGGCTGCCTTTCTGCTGGAGCGGCAACGGATGCTTCGCCTTCCGATTGTTCCAGCGGTTCCTGGAGTTGTGATTCCTCGGAATATCCCGGAGTCGGCTCGTGCAGATACTTGCGCAGCACGGATGAATAATCATCGTCGCCGTGACCCCACTGCATTTGTTCGAACAATTGGTCGCGCGCTGCCGCAGTGACTCCGATATCGAAGTAATGCGACAAAGCAATTTGGCTAGCGATCTGCATGTCTTTCAACATGTGCTTGACGGAAAAGTGCGGCTCGAAATCACGTTCGAGCATTTTGGGCAGCTTCATCGCCAACGTGCCCGAGTAACTCGCGTTGACGCTCATGGCTTCGATGAATTTTTCTAGCGGCAAACCCTGCGCTTGCACGAGCGCCAGAGCCTCGGCTGACGCCTGAATGCTTGCAGCGGTTATCATATTAGTTGCAACCTTGATAGCGCTGGCCTGGCCAATTGATCCGATATGCACGATCTCTTTGCTGCTGGCCTCGAGAATTGGGCGCCCTTCACGCAGTGCTTCCTCCGATCCGCCAACATAGTAGACAAGCTCGCCTTTTTCTGCTGCGCCTTTGCTACCAGTAAAGCACGCTTCGAGAAACCGCGCGCCGCGACGTTCGACAATCTCCGCCGCCGCACGCATCGAATCCGGTGCGACCGTGGAGTGCGCAAAGATCAGGTGACGTGCCGTGAGCTTTTCACTTAGCTGCTCAACAGTCTGCAGGAGTGCGTCGTCATCAGAGACAAAAATCTGGATGTAATTGCACAAGCCGGCCAGTTCCCCCGGCGAACCGACAAAATTTGGAACAGGGCGCGGCGATCGATTCCAAACGAAGACCGAAAATCCTTCGCAGCGTAGATGTCCAGCGACTCCGCGACCAATGATCCCGAGGCCAACCACGCCAATTTTTGTATGCTTTGGATGGGATGCAGACGTGGGACGCTCCATGGGTCGGCAGTTCAGCGATCAGCCTGCAGACAAAAATGGTTTCACGCAATATGGAAATTTGGGCAGGCTCGCGATTCGTTGAAGTTCAGAACGCCAAACGGCATTCTCGATTGTTTGTCATTCTAAGCGGAGCGAAGAATCTCCGGCCGCTTCTGCAGTCTCATTCTAAGCAAACCGAGAACCATAGATGTTTCGCTTCGCTCAACATGACAGCTGCTGGAATGGTTCACCTCTTCAACGCGAATTCCGCAAGATAATACAGCGCGACAGAGCCGACGATTTGAAGACTCTGTGCGCTGATTTTGTCCATCGTGTCAGCCGCGGTGTGCCACGGAGGGTAATCGAAATCAAT
>JBLMXH010000253.1:0-6060 GCA_050257685.1 Nitrospirota bacterium | reverse complement strand
TAACGACCAGCTGCATGACTTCGAACTCACGCGGCGTCAACAAGTCCAGCAAACGGCGGGCTTCTGTTTTCTCGAAACCCCGCTGTCGTTGCTCCGCGGAACGCGCCAGAGCGCGCTCAACACATTCCAGCAGTTCGGTGTCTCGAAAGGGCTTCGGCAGAAAATCGACCGCGCCGGCTTTCATGGCCTGGGCACACATCGAGATGTTTCCGTGACCAGTGATGAAAATCAATTGTTCTTCGCGGCGCCGCTGGAGCAAAACATCCTGCAAATCCATTCCGTTCATTCCGGGCATACGGACATCCACAATCACACACGCTGGACCGGGGTGTTCGTCCCGTGCCAGAAAATCAGATGCCGAACCAAACGCCTCGTTGTTGTAACCGGCGGAGCGCAATAGCCGCGACACACCTCTTCGCACCGAGGCGTCGTCATCGATTAAAAAAACGAGGCTGTTCGCCGGGCTCATACAGCGGAGTGACCGCTCACCGGAAGAACGAATGCGAAGCGGGCGCCGGCGTCATTTCCATTTTCAGCTGTGATCGTGCCGCTGTGCGCCTCAATAATGGAACGCACAATTGCCAGACCCATTCCCAAACCTTCAATCTTAGTGCTGAAAAAAGGATCGAACAGCCGGTCTGCCATATCCTCCGAAATTCCGACGCCATAATCACGCACACTGGTGCGAACTGTGCCATCGCCGTTGGATTGTGTTGCGATGAAGACCTTGCGCCTGGACGGCGGAGTGTCTTGCATGGCGTCGAATGCGTTCATCACGAGATTCAATAATACCTGTTGAAGTTGCACCGGGTCGCCAAGGATGGCCGGCAAGTTCGTTTCTAGTGAAGTCTCCAACTGACACGAACGCAGAACGGCATCGGGAGATGCCATTCGCAATGCGTCCATTACCACCTCGTTGAGGTCGACCGAACGACGGTCAACCTGTTCCTTCTTTAGCATGCCTCGAATACCGCGAACGACGTCGCTGGCACGGCGACTGTCAGCGACGATGTCACCGAATATTTCGCGAATTTCGCGCAGGTTAACGTCTCCCCGATCAATAAACCGTTGCCCGGCTGCGGCATTACTGAGAATTCCGGCCAACGGTTGGTTCAATTCGTGGGCGATCGACGCAGACATTTCACCCATTAAAGCCACACGACTCAGATGCGATAGCTCGGCGCGATCGCGCTGCGCTTCGAGTTCCGCCTGTTTGCGTGCCGTGATGTCCATGCTGATTCCCAAAAGCCGCGCCGGTTTGCCGGAATCATCGAAGTGGACGCTGCCCCGCGTTGACATCCAACGTTCGGTCCCGTCGGGCAGAATTAATCGATACTCGGAATCAAAATCTTCACCCCTGCGAATCGCGTTGTCGACCGTCTGTCGCACCCGATCGCGATCATCGCGATGCAGCCTGCTCATAAAATCGTTCCACGCAATCTTACCTGAAGCCGGCCATCCAACGAGGGCTCGTCGCGCATTCGTGGCCCAGATCTCATCCTTGATGAGGTCCCATTCCCAAATACCGAGATTCACGGCGTCCGCGGCCACACGCATCCGTTCTTCGCTGTCCCGCAATGCTTGGTCCTTGTTTACCAACTCGGTAACATCGACACACGAACCGATGTAGCCGGCAAACCTTCCCTGCGGATCATAGCGTGGCACGCCCTGATCCGATACCCACCGATACTCGCCATCGTTTCGCCGCAACCGATACTGCATAACGAACGGCTGCTGCGCATCGAATGCCCGGGTGTAAACTGCGATGCACTTCTGCCGGTCGTCGTTGTGAACGCTTTCAGTCCAGCCGTTTCCAAGCTCCTGCTCCATCCTGCGGCCCGTAAAATCCAACCATGGTTTGTTCAAAAACGTGTAGAGCTTGTCCACACCGGACATCCAGATCAGAACCGGAGCGGCATCTGCAACGATTTGGAAACGTGATTCGCTTTCGCGCAACTCGTTCTCTCCAGTTACGCGTTCCTCGATCAAGGCTGCCAGACACAATAGTGGAATCGCCACGCCGATCAAAAATACTTCAATTGAAAGCGCGGTTTGTTCAGCCGTTTCACGCGAGAATGGTCCATGTCCGTGGGATGCACTCCAAATCGCCAGGAAACCAACAATCGGTATCGCGGTGGTTGCTCCCAAGACGCCGAACCGTACCGTTGCCCAAAGCAGAAACGGCAGAGGGAGAAAAAGAAGTGCCAGATCGGCTCCCGCGCTTAGTTCATAAAGGACGATATAGCTGACCGTTAACAAGCCGAAAAAGAGGGCACATGCCTCCAGGTACCGCGAGCGTGCTGCCGTCTTGAGGGGCTGAACTCCATCCGTGCCCCATGTCACGATCAAGGGCACGATGATCAAAGCTGAGACGGCATTGGAAGAAAGCCGCACGCGGATCAATTCCCAGTATCCGTCTTGTCCCCAGTGATTCCATACCACAAAAGCGGCATCTAAAAACGAGGACAAAAATGGCCCTATAAACACTATACAAAGGCAGAAAATGCCCACCTTGCGTAGACTGGTGAAGCGCAGTGAGCCGCCAACAACGTAACGCGTCAAACCCGCGCCGATCAGTGCTTCTGACGCGTTGCTGATGAACCAGCAAACGATCATCAGCGGTGGAACGTCACTCTGTAATTGCGCCGCCAAATGTGCGGGGAACGCGGCCACCAGCACAAACCACCATAAACGAAATGGCGTAAGCAAAAGCGCTGCAACCAGAATAGAATTCGGAGGCCAAAGAACGGATACAGGATGAGGTTGGAATGTCAGCGCGAACCCGATTTTGCACCCAAGATAATATCCAGCGAATACCCACAACCCGATTATCAAAGAATGCCGGCTGACAATCGCAGCGCGAATCTTTCCTATCCGCGCTGTTGCTTGAATGTCCGAAACTTCAACCGATGCCAAACCGCTCTTCGTCATTGCCGAATCTCACCATTTCAGAAAACTGGCTTCGGGGAGAACGGTCGGTAGAGAAAGGCCGCGCAGAAATGTTTGCAGAAAACCGGGTGCAGAAATCATTCCCGATATGGACGTAGCGGTCCCGGCGTAAACGGAACCACCGCACGCATTCGCGTAATAAAGGTTCCTTCCCACGGCACTCCGGATTATTACGCTCCTCTGCTGAGAAAGAATCAACCTTTTTTCTGCCCATGCTTTGTGTCGGACATGTTGTTCGCCTGTTCGAAATGCCAGGGAGGGGACTCGAACCCCTATGGATTTCTCCACCAGATCCTAAGTCTGGCGCGTCTGCCAATTTCGCCACCCTGGCAAATTGCGAGGCCCACGAAGGTCGCTTTGTTGGCCAGTTCGGGCAAATTGCGCTTGTAAGTTTCCTGCGGTTCCTGCGACAAATCGGAGGATGGCAGCACCAGAGGTGACTCGACCCGTTTTCCTCCCGATCATTATCGGCACCCCACGGCAAGGCCGCTTAACCGAACCTGTGGCAAATTTCGTTTTCGGTGAGGTATCGAAGCGAACCGATATCAAAACGGAATTGATCGACATCAGAAAAATTCCCATTCGCGCGGATGATGCGGGCGAAGCGCTAAAGGATCCGCAGTTCTGCGCTACGGTCCAGCGTTCCGACGGTCTGATCATCGTAGCGCCGGAATACAATCACAGTTTCCCAGGCCTACTGAAGCATGTGCTCGATACAAACCTCACAGAATACGTGCACAAAGCGGTTGGCGTTTGTGGCGTGTCGGCTGGTCCGTTCGGCGGTGCGCGAATGATCCAGAGTTTGCTCCCGGTGCTTCGGGAGCTGGGTCTGGTGACGATTTTCTGGGACGTCTACTTCAGTAATGCAGGACAGCTTTTCGATGAAACCGGCAAAATCACCGACCCGGCTTACAGCCGTCGGGTAGAAAAATTCCTGAACGAGCTTGTCTGGATGGCGCGCGTTCTTCGGTACGGCCGTGAGAACGTTTCGACCTGATCCAGAGCGGGCACCGACGCAAAAGAATCAGGCTGCGTCACTTCCGGGATTTACCGCTTTGGTATTCGAAAAAAATTCTTGCCGCGGCCGAGCTGCAGTCAATCACGCGAAACGCAAGTCGCTCCGTCCGCTACGACGCAGCTTTCGATGATGACGGCGCAGCTGCCGCTGGTTTCGTCTCAGTGGGATTGGCCTGGGCTGCCTTCGCTGCCGCCGCTTTTGCTGCCGCTTCAGCTGCAGCTTTCTTTTTTGCCTCAGCAGCCGCTGCCGCGTCTGCGAGACCTTTATCGACGGCGGCCGCCTCGATAGGATGAATTTTGTGATAGTACCCGTTCGACTTGGAAAGTTGTTCTTTGCGCACAAGCAAATGATCGAATCGTTCGCGCTGACTCAGCTCGAATTCCTTGTCCATCTTGATGGCCTCGAATGGACAAACCTCGACGCAAATCTGGCAACTCATGCAAACCGAGATGTCAATGTCGAACACCTTCGGGTAAAACTGCGGTTTGCCCATGTAATCGGGCTTTTTGTCCTCGCTCTTAACGATGTAAATGCACTGCGGCGGACATTCTTTCTCGCAAATTTTGCACGCCACACAGCGCAATCCCGCGTGCGGATCGTTGCCGTCATAAATCAGGAATGGAAAATTTCGATAATTTTCCGGAAGAGGACTGCGCTCCTCCGGGTATTGCACCGTAATCAAGCGCTCCTTCTCGAAATAACTTCCGATAAAGTTCCGTGCCGTGACGGCCATTCCCTTGAGTATGCCTGTGCCAATCATTCCGTTCGTTGAATCGTTAAACAGTTAAACCGTTGAAGCGGATCCTGCACTATCGGTCCACTTCTCCCATAACGATATCGATGCTGCCGAGGATTACCATTACATCAGCGACAGTGTGACCAAGGCACAGGTCCTCGAGCACGGTAAGATTGATGAAGCTTGGCGGGCGAACGCGGTAACGATATGGGTTTGGAGAGCCGTCGCTGATCAAATAAAATCCGAGCTCACCTTTTGGTGCTTCGATTCGGCCGTACGCCTCTCCAATCGGGGGACGAAATGCGCGCACTTTTACCTTAGGATTCACGATGGGCCCGGGTGTGATTTGCGCAAACGCCTGTTTCAGGATTTCGACGCTTTCGCGCATCTCCAGTGCCCGCATCATCAGGCGATCGTACGTGTCGCCGTGTTCCCCGAGCGGGATTCGGAATTTGAAACGGGGATAAAACCCGTAGCCGTCTATTTTGCGAATGTCATAATTCACACCGCACGCGCGCAACATCGGACCTGTGATGCCGGCATTGATTGCCAGTTCGGCGGACATCTTGCCGACATTTTGAGTGCGGCCGATGACGATTTCGTTGCCGAGAATCAGTTCCTCGAATTCGTCGAGAAACTTCGGAAAGCGATCGACGATCTGTTTAGCCCGGGCCAGCCAGTCATCGCTCGCGTCCACACGGCAGCCGCCGAAGCGCATGTAATCGCACATCATTCGCGAACCGGCTAAAGACTCGAAAAGATCGAGAATTTTTTCACGCTCGCGGAATGCGTACATTAACGGCGTACCCCACGCGCCCATGTCGCTGAGCAAAAAACCCAGAAGCGAGGCGTGATTCTGTAACCGCGTCAACTCGGCGAGAATGAGGCGTAAATACTCGGCGCGTTCGGGAACTTCAATTCCAGCGAGTTTCTCAACGCTGAGCGCGTACGCCCAATTGTTGGTCATTGAGCAGAAATAATCGAGCCGGTCGGTGTACGGCATGGACCCGAGATAACTGGTATTCTCGCCGATTTTCTCGTGATTTCGATGCAGATAACCGAAGACCGGTTTGAGCTTACGAACGATCTCGCCATCGAGCGCGACATTCATCCGAAACACGCCGTGCGTAGATGGATGCTGCGGTCCCATCGAGACTTCGAGCAATTCGCCCTCGACCCGCGAGCCCATGCTCAGCGGCGGTCGCTCCATTGCTTCGATTGTTTCAACGGCTGCGTTCATTTTCGATTGTCATCCTGAGTCGCGAAGACGACGAAGGATCTCTGGTTTTCTACCTGAACTCTCACACGCCGAAATAGCTTGAGATGTTTCGCTTTGCTCAACATGACAGTCAGGCCG
>JBLMXH010000252.1:0-10820 GCA_050257685.1 Nitrospirota bacterium | reverse complement strand
CGTTCGGATTGAGTGATCCGGGCTGTATCGATCGAATCGCGATTGAATTTCTGGACAAAGGCGATGCGAAAAATCTCGATGTGAGTTGTGTTGAGCGAATGGCGCGGCCGCCATTCGCAACGAAGTAGCGTCGGTAGGGCGGGTCCCGCGCATGCGGGACACGCCGAGAGTGCGGCAGATCCGGTAGGGCGGGCAGTCCTCTGCACGCCGAGAGTGCGGCGCCCACGCAGTGGTCGCCCTACCTAAATTCCAGTCGGCCACATGGCAGCCAGACAGAATTCGGGTCGTTTTTCTGTGATTAAAAACGACCGATCGGCCCGGAACTGTCGAAGTCTATTGGGGAACAGAAGGAGATTAGCTATGCAAAAACGTTCGGAAACAGACAAGACTGATCGCGGCGCGTGGATATTCCCGGAAAACGAAGCCGCTTATTGGCGGGAACAACATTCGAAACAATCGTACGCGAAAAATTCTTCTTACGACCAATACGAGCACGCGTATCGCACCGGTTATACTTCATTCCGGAATTATCCCGGAAAGACGTTCGACGAAGTCGAAGAATCCGTGGCAAATGATTACGAGACCGGGAAGCCCGATACAGCCCTGCCATGGGACACGGTGCGTCCGGCGGTGAGCTCTGTGTGGGATCGAATGTCTGGCGTGGTCGGCCCACGCGATTTCGATCGCGGTATACGCGATTCAATTTGAGGGAGACGGCGAATTCGTCCGCAGATTACGCAGATCAACGCAGATTAAACAAATTGGCGGCGGTAGAACGCGCAGTCCTCTCCGCGCCGACAGTGCGGCAGATTTGGTAGGGCGGGCAGTCCTCTGCCCGCCGAGAATGCAGCGCCCACGGAGTGGTCGCCCTACCTGCGGGCAGGGAACCGGGGCTAGTGCCAAACACGATACTGTGTTGTAATTCCATCGAGAATTCTTTAGGAATTATAACGACCTATGGCCCGTAAATGTTCGTCGCCCGGCTGCGCATTCTCACTACCGGATAAATATCCGTTAGACAAATGTCCGTGGCATCTGGCACCCGGAAAAGGACCGGTGAAAATTGCGGCGGCGATCACGATCGCGGCTGCCGGATTTGGCGGCGGAATCGTGTACAAGAAATTCAGGGCCTACTTGCGCGACAAGGAAGCGCGCAAGCAGCGTGAGACGCGGCGAAAGAAGGCCCCTTCCAAGCCACAAGATCAACACGCTGTATCAGCTCCGACTAAATCGAGCGCGATGAAATCACAAAAGCGGCCCCGCGCTCGGAAGAAAACCGCAACAAAGTCGAAACAAAAGACCGTTGTATCGGAAAGTAAGAAGTAAAAAGGCAGAAGGAAGAAGTAGCTGCTGCCTGCATTCATTCGTTCGCTGCTGCGGTCGCAGCTTTGATTGTTGTTTCAGGAATCCATTCCTGTTTTCCTGTTTTCCTGATTCAATCTTTTAATTGGCGTCTGCACAGACGCCCTACAAGTTTTCCACCTGGCGGCCGCGAGGCGGCCCGTTGCAACGCGAGCACGTTGAAACATGTTGGCAGGTGATTCAGGGACTTTCGGTTGGATTGGTTATTCCCGATTTGTGGCAACAGGAAGCGATCCGGGCGTTGCAGCAGGGAAAAGATGTGGTCGTCCAAGCACCGACGGGTTCCGGTAAGACTTACATCTTCGAGCTGTTTTATCCGGACTTGAAAGAACAGGCGGTTTTCACGGTTCCAACCCGGGCGCTTGCGAACGATAAGCTGGCAGAATGGCGAACCCGCGGCTGGGATGTAGGCATTTCAACCGGCGACATTGCGCTGAACCTCGATGCACGAGTGGTTGTGGCCACGCTCGAGACCCAACGCGGACGTCTTTTACGCGGAGAAGGCCCGGGGTTGCTGGTGATGGACGAATTTCAAATGCTCGGCGATCCGATGCGCGGCGTGCATTATGAGCTGGCAGTCGCGCTCGCTCCGCGTCATACCCAATTGTTATTTCTCAGCGGCAGCGTGGCGAACCCGCAAGACGTGGTTGCGTGGTTGCAACGCATCGGTCGCAACGCTGTTTTGATCGAACACCGAGAGCGACCGGTCCCGTTGGAAGAGGCAGATCTCTTTACCTTGCCGGACTCGCAGTTTGTGAAGTCGAATAATTTCTGGGCGCGCATGGTCGGACGCGCGATTCGGGCGGAGCTTTCTCCGGTGTTGATCTTTGCTCCGCGTCGCGCTGCCGCGGAGCAGATCGCGAAAGCCATCGCATCGGCTTTGCCGGTGCGTGAGCCGTTACGGTTGACACCAGCACAGGAAACGGGTGCTGGAAAGGAGTTGACCAAGCTGTTGCGCAATCGAGTGGCATATCATCATAGCGGACTGAGCTATGCGGCCCGCGCGGGCGTGGTGGAAGCGCTGGCGAAATCAGGCCAGCTCAATGTCGTCGTAGCGACGATGGGTCTTGCCGCCGGCATTAATTTTTCGATGCGCTCCGTGATCGTGACCGACCGGCGTTATTTCGCCGCCAATTTTGAGCACCAGGTTGAAGCGGATGAACTTCTGCAAATGTTCGGACGCGCCGGCCGGCGCGGTTTGGACGAAGTAGGTTATGCACTTTACATCAACGATCTTCCCCGGTTGAGCGATGCGCGGCCGCGCCAACTCAAGCGTGCTGCCCAGGTCGATTGGCCGAGCTTGATCAGTGTGATGCATGCAGCTGCCGAACGCGGGGATCCGCCTTCGCTGAAGCAATGGCGGGACGCGGCCGCCGGCGAAGAGGCGGGACAAAACGTCGACGCGCGAATCGGGATACCAGCGACGGCGATGGCGGGCGCGACAACCCCGTTTGCTGCGGCGGTGGAAATAACGCGTTCTCTTTTCAGCGTGCAGCAGGTGCCGCTCGGCGTGGAGCACTCGCTCGAAACCGGTCCCCGCCCGTGTGGTTTGTGGGTGACAGATGAGCGCGCCAGATTCGTCAGGCGCGGTGTAACGGAAATGTTGAACTCGCGCGACGAATGGGAACCACGGCCGCCCGCTGAAACCGCGACCCTTGGTGTCGCGTTGGTCCGCGAGAACGCCGAAACGATTCGGGGCTGGCGGCACGCATTAACCCTGCCCCGGATGCTCGAAGGAATTGGTACCGGTAATCTTTGCCGGCTGCAGAATCCGGCTCGTTACGGAAGAGAACTGCCCGTAGCGACAGTTTTGCCGTCGGGGGAAATCGCGCTGGTGAAGTGGCTGAAGAACGCAATTCGCCACAGGCAGATAACCGCCAAACGCTCTCGCTACGGCGAGCAAGCTGTGCCCGACGTCCAACCTGCCCGCAATACTTTGCATAGCGACGCAGGCGGGCACCCAATGAAAACGCGGGTGCTCAATCGTGACGAATTCGAGAATCAGGTGCGCCCATTGCTGCCGGATTTAGTTAAGCCGGGCACAATCGTCGACTGGATCATGCGGGGAAATCTGATCTCGCTGCGGGTCGATTATGCCAATGTGCCGATCGAGGCGCACATTGATTCGTTAGGCAAAGCGCTGGTGAATCCGCCGGAGCGGGAAAATCTGGCGGAGGTTTGCCGCAGTTGCGACCAACTCGAGCACGACAGAAGCGTGCCGATTGTGAATTCACCGGCTTACGCCTGGCGGTATCTTGGTTTGGTAGAACCGGACGGCACGCCGACTACGCGCGGAATCATCTTCTCATTTTTCCATGGAGGCGAAGGGCTCGCCATCGCGGCGGCGTTGGAAGATGAAAAGTATCCGATCAGCGATCTGGTGTTCGATCTTGCAAATGTCCGCGCCGGACCGCGTTTTTCCGGAGAAGATGCGCCGATGGGCGGGCGGCTCGGGATTTTGTGTCAGCGGCTGTATAATCGGGCCGATTACCCCGGTTATCTGACCATGGGTGTGCCAATGCAATACGGCGCCGGCGCATCGGAAGTGGTGCGTGAATTGGTGGCTGATCCGGGATCGAAACACAAACTCATCGGCGAACTGCTTCGTCATGGCGACATCGAACGTGCGCTGGTGGAATGGCGGAGCCTGCTACATCGCATCGTCACGGCGCCAGCTTATCCTCTGCCGCGCTGGAATGAATTGAAGAAAGCCGCAGGCGAGCTCATGGAAAAAACTGTGTCGCCGACTGTTGTCGATTTAGCCGGGCTGCTTCCGGTTCAGCAACGCCGCGTTTCATGAAGGAAAGGCCTCAGATTGCTGCCTGGAGCGCAGGACGTCTTGGGAAGTCTGTTTCGGCGAGCCGCCGAAACCAACACGCGAGCCGCGTGTGCTCCCCAGAGTCGAGCCGGGTAAGGCCCTATGACTTCCACGCAGCTACCCGATCGGGAGTAATTAGTTCGCTGTGGCGGCCCTAGTGCGAGCGCGCTTTTTGCAGGCGGCACGCAAAGTTTTTATCTCAGTGCGGAGCACCGCCATTCGCGAAGCAACGCCTTTGTATTTCTTCGTGGTTCCTGTGACTTCGCGGTGGACCGCGCCCTGGTGGACAAGGCCCTGAAGCTTTTCATACGCACGCAAACGCAGCATTTCTTCGCCGCCACTGGCTGCATTTCGCTCCCGCAGATTGAGGAGCATAGTCTCGAATAAAGGCTTGAATTCGAAGGAGCCTTTTGATGAAAGCACAGCGATCAGCTCCTCGGTAATGCAGTCTGGCGCCCGACGTGTAAAAGAGAAAGCAGATCGTTTAGACATCTAAGAGTATCGCATAAATCCGGAAAATAGCGACCGAGACCACCTGGAGTTTTCAACGGATGCGGAAGCGAGCTGGCCGGACACGCCAAAGACCTACTCACTCCATGTCGGGGTAAGGGCCTTTGCCGCCTTCAGCGATGAACCGGTTGATACGCGCCGTAACAATGGGTAGTGGTACCGAGCCAAGTTCGAGCACAGCATCGTGGAAGGCGCGGATGTTGAATTTCGGTCCGAGCGCCTTCTCCGCCTTTTCGCGGGCACGCACGATCGCGAGTTCGCCCATGTAATACGAAAGCGCTTGCGCTGGCCAGGCGATGTAACGGTCCACCTCGGTTTCGATCTCATGCTCCGGCAGCGCGGTGTAATCGTGCATGTACTTGAGCGCCTGTTCGCGGGTCCAACCCTTCGAATGAACGCCGGTGTCGACGACCAGCCGCGTCGCACGCCAGATTTGATAACCCAACATACCAAAGCGCTCGTACGGGGTCTTGTACATTCCCATTTCCTGGCCGAGCTTCTCGCAGTAAAGCGCCCAACCCTCGCCGTACGCAGAAATGTAATCGAATCGCCGAAACTCCGGCTGGTTCTTGTGCTCGAGTGCGATCGGAATCTGGAACGCGTGCCCGGGTGCGGACTCGTGCAGCGTGAGCGCAGGCAGATTGTAGAGCGGGCGGTGCGGCAAATCGTATGTGTTCAGGAGATAAATGCCCGGACCGCCACGGCCTGAAGTATAAAAGGGCGCGACATCGTCGGGGACAGGTTTGATTGTGAAACGCATGCGCGGCAAATAGCCAAAATATTGCGACGATTTGCCGTCGAACATTTTCGCAATCCAGGCGGCCCGATTGAGCAGATCCTGTGGTGTTTTCGCGTAGAACTGCGGATCTTCGCGAATAAATTTCAGGAATTCCGGAAACTCGCCTTTGAACCCAGCCTCATGCATCGCGTCGACCATTTGCTGATGTAATTTGGCGACCTCGGCGAGGCCGGTCTGATGAATTTGATCCGGCGATTGATCGAGCGTGACAAATTCGCGAATCTTCTGGCGATAGTACGTTTTCCCGTCCGGCAACTGTTCGGCCGCCAGCGTCGTGCGCGTTTTCGGCACATATTCGTCCCGGAAGAATTTCAGCAGGTCCGCATACGCCGGCTGCACGATCTCGCGAATCACCTTTGCGGCTTCCGACTTGAGTTTGTCCTGGTCGGACGGCTGAACTCCCACCATTGGTTCCCGAAATGGTGTGTACAGCAAATTCTCTTCGGGTTTGTCCTCGGCAACTGTGCTGATGGATTTGTCGCGTCCCTGCAACGTAGCGCGTGGCGGCGTGAAGCCGCGCGCCAGACCCGCCCGCATGTTGGCAATTTGTTCCCGGAAATAACGCGGGATATCGCGCATTAGCGCGATCCAGTTTTTGTAATCTGTCAGCGTCTTGAAAGGTCGCCGCGCCGTCTCGCCCAAATCGGTCCAGAAAGCGGAATCCGAGTTCGCCGGCATTTCATAGTCACGAAATTTCTGATCGGCGATGAAATTCTCGATTTCAGGCCGATAGACATCATAGTTGACCTGCTCCTCCGGCGAGAGCTGCGCGCGCGGGATATCATCGAGCTTGTGCAGCACATCCTGCCAGTAACGCAGTCGCAGCTCCTGCGTCGCCGGATCAACTTTCGGCAGGCGATCGGGAACCGGTTTTTCCACTCCTTCGAGGCCGGGGAACTGCTCTAGCCGCCACTTCCATTCTTCTGTGTAAACGTTTCGTAACCGCTCATCTGCGCTTTGCGCCCTCGCAAGACGCGGGATGCACGAGAGCGCTACAGCAAGAAATACAATGATGACTCTCATATGCTTGTTAGGACTTTGGCAGACCTTTCGAAACACGCATCTTCGCACACTTCGTTGCGGAGTGGATTGACGAAACATCGCCGCTCAAAAGGGCGAGCGGACAACACCGCCGTCGACGCGCAGAGCGGCGCCGTTGGTCGCGGCACTTAACGGACTGCAGATAAATACTACCATCGCGGCGACTTCATCAGGTGTTGCGAAGCGTTTTAGAAGTGAAGTCGGTCGCGCTTTCTCGAAGAATTCTTTTTCCACCCGCTCGCGCGTCTGGCCGCCTTGCGAGGCGAGTGACTCGACAAAATCGTTTACTCCTTCCGAGGCAGTCGGTCCGGGTAAGATCGCGTTGCACGTTACGCCGGTGCCGGCGCACGTTTCAGCGATGCCGCGCGCCACTGCAATCTGTGCGGTCTTCGTCACTCCGTAGTGAATCATCTCGACCGGAATCTGCACGCCCGATTCGCTCGAGATGAAGACGATACGACCCCAGTTCCGATTTTTCATCCCTGGCAGACAGGCGCGACTCAGCCTTACGCCGCTCATGACATTGACCTCGAAAAAACGAAACCAATCTTCATCGGAAATTTGATCGAACGGTTTCGGTTCGAAAATTCCGAGATTATTCACCAGGATATCGATGTTTGGGAAACGTCGCACCGCCTCTTCGATTCCTGCTCTGCTGCCAAGGTCAGCCGCAATTCCTTCCAGTTTTGCATCCGCATTGCGTGAACGAATTCGTTCGGTCGCAGCGCTGACGCGCTTGTCTGTGCGACCGTTCACGATGACACGCGCACCCTCACATGCGAGGCCGTTTGCAATCGCGAAGCCAATCCCTGCAGTCGAGCCGGAGACGAGCGCGAGCTTGTCTGTCAATTGTAGATCCATACCCTTATCATCGCGCCCGAATGCGTCAGTGTTCGCGAAAAAGTCCCGCGCAACGCAGTGCGGATTGTTGCATCCGCGAACTCGGATGTATTCAGGCAACACCGAACGGGCAGATGAAAGCTTTCCAACAACGAAAGTTCGCGATGGCGAGGGCGCCATCGCCGGCACGCGAGGGCGCGTGTGCTCCCCGGATCTCGATTTGCGTGCGAGATTCTTTCCGGGTGTAATACGCAAAGCATGCTTGAGCCATCGGCTGATGAGATACGCGATTGGGCGAATTCAGTCACTCAATTCATGATTGACTATCTGGGCGGCCTTCGCGATCACCCGACATATCGGCAGACGTCTTCGCGGGAGATCCGAAGCGGACTGGACTCGAAGCTTCCGATCAAAGGAACTGATTTTGATTCGCTGCTGAAAGTTTTTCGCAACACGATCGTTCCGTTTAGTCGTCAGAACGCACATCCCCGGATGTTTGGCTATGTGCAATCGCCGGGGACGCCAATCGGAGCATTCGCCGATCTGCTTACATCAATCTTGAACGCCAATCTCACCATCTGGCGTTCGGCACCAGCGCCGGTAGAGCTCGAGCGCATGACAATAGATTGGATCCGTCAGATTCTCGGATTCCCTCACGAAGCCGGCGGTCTTTTTGTCAGCGGCGGATCGATGGCCAATCTTGCTGCGCTCGCTGCGGCACGGCAGACGAAACATGGCTCGTTAGGTCGGTTGCGGATGTATGCTTCGAGCGCGACGCATTTCTCGATTCTTAAGGCAGCGGCGCTTCTGGGGATCGGCCGGGAAAACGTACAGCACGTCGCCGTCGACGAACGCTTCAGAATGCACATTGACGATCTCGTGGCGAAAATTACTGCTGACCTTGAAGGCGGCTACATACCATTCTGCGTCGTGGGTAACGCGGGAAGCGTGGATACAGGCGCGGTCGACCCGTTAGGCCAGATTCGAGATATAGCGAACCGGTTCCAGCTTTGGATGCATGTGGACGGTAGTTATGGTGCGTTCGCTCTTCTGGCGGACTCGGCGAAAAAGTTGTTCGCGGGTATGGAGCAGGCGGATTCGATCGCGTTGGATCCCCACAAATGGCTTTATCTGCCGGTAGACGTTGGTTGTGTGATCTACCGCAACCCTGAGTTTGCCCACGCCGCTTTTGCTCACGAGGCCGAATACACCCGGATGTTTGGTGAACAAGCAGATGAAGCGTTTGTATGCTGGGATTACGGACCGGAATTATCCCGGCGTTTCCGCGCGCTCAAAGTATGGATGCTGCTGAAAGGCGTGGGGCTCGATCGGCTGGGCGATGCCATCGAAAACAATCTTGCTTGTGCACGCCATCTCGAAGCAATGGTACAAGCCAGCGATGACTTTGAAATGCTCTCGCCGGTCGAGTTGTCCATCTTTTGTTTTCATCATGTGCCGGCCCAGCTCAGAAATCAGTCGCCCGAGCAAATCGATCAGTTTAATGAACGGCTGTTAGTCGCTCTGCAGCGAGACGGAAGTTCGTATCTTTCCAATACCACGGTCGGCGGCCGGTTCGCGCTCCGCGGGTGCGTATTGAACTATCGGACTACGTTAGGCGACATGGAAATTCTGCTCGATGATCTGCGACGCGTAGCAAAATCGTTACCGAGTTCTCTGTAGATATTCAGAGATGTGAATCGGGAACACAGGAATACAGGAAGGGAAAATTCAGATCTGGAATCACGAAGCCATGAATCTCAAGAGCTTTGCGGATCCTCTCTTGGTTCCCGATGACAAGGCAGCTAACAAAAGTGTGTTTCGGCGAGCCGCCGAAACCTCCGAACGCAACGCAGGCTTCACCAGTTCGCCGCGGCGACCGCTCCCCGGATTCTGCAGCATCATCGCGTTTAAACTCGCGGATGATGGAGGGGTTGATTAACTGAGTAACGAGCGAAATGCGCAGAGCTCTAAAATTCAAACCTTCTCTCGACTGGCTCCTTATCTTCGTTCCGCTCGCGGTCGCTTTGCGGTTTTGGCCCGGTGGCACAAATCCGACCGCGCTCTTCGTGTGTTCCGCTCTCGGCATCATTCCGGTTGCGGGCTGGATCGGGCGTGCCACCGAGGCGCTTGCCGCCCGGGTCGGCGAAGCATTGGGAGGATTGCTCAACGCCACTTTCGGGAATGCCGCGGAGCTGATCATCGGCGGCATCGCTCTTTCCAAAGGTCTGACCAATGTGGTTAAGGCGTCCATCACCGGCTCGATTATCGGTAACGTGCTGCTGGTACTCGGCCTATCGATTCTACTCGGCGGCACTAAGTACAAAGAACAGCGTTTCAATCGCACCGCGGCGACCACTTCCGTGATCTCACTGTCGCTGGCGGCGATTGGTCTCGTCATCCCGACGGTGTTTCATCGCGCCGCCGACCGCAGTGCCGGCGGCTGGAGTCCACTGATGGAGCAAAAACTCTCGCTCGCCATTGCCGTCGTTTTGTTCCTTACCTATTTCTGCTTGCTCGGTTTCTCGCTCTGGACCCACAAGTATTTCTTCCAAAGCGCTCACGCACACCCCGAAGAAAGCGATGGGCAATGGTCGCGCGGCAAGGCGATTATCATCCTCGTCATCGCGACCGCCGTGGTCGCGCTGCTTTCAGAATTTCTCGTTGGCACGATCGAAAACGTGCGGGACTCAGTCGGACTTACCGAAGTGTTTGTCGGTGTGATCGTGGTAGCGATTGTGGGCAATGCGGCCGAACACTCCACTGCCATCCTCATGGCAATGAAAAACAAGATGGATTTAACCGTCAACATCGCCATCGGTTCCAGTCTGCAGATCGCGCTTTTCGTCGCGCCCGTGCTGATTTTTCTCTCGTACCTTTTCGGGCGACCGATGGATCTGGAATTCACGATGCCGGAAGTCGTTGCAGTCGTGGTCTCAGTTTACATCCTGTTTCAGATCAGCGAAGACGGCGAGACGAACTGGATCGAGGGCATTCAACTTCTCTCCCTCTATCTGATTCTTGGAATTCTCTTTTTCTATTTGCCGGAGCCGCAGCACGTCGCACACTAAATTAAGCGCGATTTCAACCTGCTGTGCCTAACAAATAAGCGATTACCATTCTCGCGCAGACCCGCATGAAATCCTGCATACAGCACAAACAACAGATCCTCGCGCGTACAACTTTTGATGAGTCGATCACAATCTGTTTCCGAGCAGAAGACAACGGCCGTCAGCGAGTCTGTAAACAGTTTGCCCGGCGTCGATCGCCGCAGCGGAAGTTCCCCGATGCAATTTTGCCCCGGCACCGGGCTTAACACGTCTCATCGTTCTTTCGGCGGTCGGAGACCGCCGCTAGAGATTTCGACGAGATTGCGAATTATCCGTGCGTAGCGAAATCGCTACAAGGGTCTGCCCAGGAAAAGATCAGATTTAATCTGGAACCCACGAAACC
>JBLMXH010000251.1:0-6151 GCA_050257685.1 Nitrospirota bacterium | reverse complement strand
AACAAATGTCCACGATACATATTACTTGTTAGGCAGTGCGCTCGGGCCGCATCCCTATCCGTTGATGGTACGCGAATTTCAGAGCGTCATCGGACGCGAAACACGCGAGCAGATTCTCTCTACGACAGGGAACTTGCCGCGCGCTCTGGTTGCATGCGTCGGCGGCGGGTCGAATGCGATCGGATTGTTTCATCGGTTCATCCAAGATGAAGGCGTACGATTGATCGGTGTAGAGGCTGGAGGCTGCGGCAATTCGTTAGGCCAGCACGCCGCCAGGTTTCACAGCGGTGCGGAGAGCGGCGGCGGGCGCGTGGGCGTTCTTCAGGGCACCATGTCGTACGTCCTTCAGGACAACAACGGCCAGATTGCCATGACGCATTCCATCTCAGCCGGCCTGGACTATTCTGCGATTGGTCCTGAGCACGCGTTCCTTCACGACAGCGGACGAGCTGAATACATATATTCGAGCGATGCCGAAGCCATCGAAGGATTTCAGCTGTGCGCAAAACTGGAAGGTATCATTCCTGCCCTGGAGACGGCACATGCCATTCTGCCTGCGATTTGTGTCGCGCGCGAGCTGTCGTCGGACGAGGCCATCATCGTGAATCTCTCCGGGCGCGGCGACAAAGATGTTCAGCTCGTGGCGGAGTTGAAAGGCCAATGAGCCGAATTGGAGAAAAATTCGCCGAACTGAAGCGTTCAGGGCGGGGTGGCTTCATCCCATTCATCACTGCAGGTGATCCTGATCTTGCAACTAGCGAGCGCTTATTGATTGAACTCGCGAAAGCGGGAGCGGACATCATCGAGTTGGGCGTACCATTCAGCGATCCTGTTGCCGACGGGGAAGTGATTCAGCGTGCCTCTGAACGGGCGCTTCGAAATGGCGTGACAGTGCACAACGCGCTCACGTGTGCGAAAAACGTCAGGCAAAGTACCGATGTACCGATCGTTTTGTTTAGCTACTTCAACCCTCTTTTGCAATTCGGTCCGGAACGGTTCGCCGCGGCTGCGAGAGAGGCGGGGGTCGATGGTGTATTGGTGACAGATTTGATTGCGGAAGAAGCGGAATGGTGGACTCAGACTCTGCTTCAACACAAACTCGATCCGATTTTTCTGGTTGCCCCAACAACCTCGGGCAAACGGCTGAAACAAATCGCGCAGCAAGCGCGCGGATTTATCTACGCTATTTCACGGACCGGCGTAACAGGCGAGCGCGATGAAATGACGCGCGACGCTGAAGCCCTGGTGAAACGTGTGAAGTCCGTCAGCGATTTGCCGGTCGCAGTTGGATTTGGTATCTCAAGTCCAGAACAAATCCGCACTGTGTGGCGTTTTGCAGACGCAGCTGTTGTCGGCAGCGCCATCGTGAACCAAATCGAGAAGCTCGGCAATTCACCCGATTTCGCGAAGCGCATCGGTGAATTTGCGCGATCGCTCATTGCTTTCGCCGGCTAGCAAACAGGAACGCGGCACGCTAATCGAACGGTCTTACCACACGACTTTCACCTTGTACTTTTTGAATCGCGGGTCAGCAGTTACAATCGAGAACCCTTCGACCTGTGCCTGGGCGATCAACATCCGGTCGAAAGGATCGCGATGGTGCAGCGGAAGAGCACGATAACGATCGCAATGCGATCGTTGTAGTCCCAGTCGGTTGAAACCACACGCGTCGAGCCATTCCCAGAGGCGTTCGTTGTACTCGAGTGCAACGCGCAACTTTCCGATCGTCTGTTTGATTTGAAGTTCCCAATAGGCAACCATGCTGAACACCACATCATTGGCAGGATCTTCAATAAGTTGGCCGGCTCGGCGCGAAAGATCGCCACTACCTTCAAACGCCCACAACACGGTGTGAGTGTCCAGCAGGTAACCTCTCATTTGCGACGCATCGAATTTTTGCGTTTCGCAATTCGCATTTTTTCCTCCTCGGCGGTCTCCATGTATTCCGCGAAATCTTCCAGAGCCTCATCGAAATCGGGCGCGATGTAAGTGACCAGACCTTTGCCCGATCCTAGCTTGCGCTTGGATTTCTTCGAATGAACTACCTCCAAGCGCACGAGCGGCTTATCGCGCTTGGCGATGATAACTTCCTCGCCGTCGAGCGCTTTGCGGATCAACTTCGAAAGATGCGTTTTCGCTTGGTGAATCGTCGCCTGTGTCATCCCGACAACTTAGCTAAGTAAGTTAGTCATGTCAATGGACGAGACGGATCGCCTTCAGGGCTGCGGCTGACACTCTGAATTTGGTACGCCACTTGCCGCCTAAATATGCTTGCTTTTAACAAACGCGAGGAGCCCTGAAACGCCAAGGACGACTGCAGCCGCGGCTATCCATCCGCGGTGCTCGCTTGTCCAGAATTGCGGACTCCAATTGTGGGCGCGGGCACCAAATGAGCCGTGCGCGCCATGATCGCCGGGAACAGGCTGCCACAGATTATTGGGCCGATTTGGATCCTCTGCACCATCGTGTTGTTGCGAATCGTATCCAGTGCGGGCCAGATAGTGATCGAGCAATCCCGGAGTAATTTTGTTCGCGACGATCGCTTCAACTGAAGGCAGGCCGACATAGAACTCACGTCGAGGATTGTGCGCGGCGAAGTAAATGGCTTCTGCGGCAACTTCAGGCTGGAAAATGGGCGGCACCGGCTGGGCTTTGTGTGGCAACCGGCTTTTCACCCACCCAAATTGCGGAGTATTCAGCGCCGGCATTTGTAGCATGGTTACTTTCACGTTGCTGTCGTCATGGAGTAATTCGCAACGCAGTGAATCGCAAAATCCCTGGACCGCGTGCTTGGCCGCGCAGTAAGCAGCCTGCAGGGGAATGCCGCGATATGCGAGCGCGCTGCCCACTTGCACGATCACGCCACGATCGCGCGGCAGCATTCGTTTCAAAGCTGCAAGAGTGCCGTAAACGTAACCGAGATAAGTCACTTCGGTCACTCGCCGAAATTCCTCGGCCATCATTTTTTTGATCGGCGAAAACACCGACGTCATGGCGTTATTAACCCAGATGTCGATGTCACCTAATTCAGCCTCGATTGTTTCCGCTGCGGCTTCGACTTGTTCGGCATTGGCAACATCGGTTGGAATCATCAACGCTTTACCGCCAAGTCTTTCCACCTCTCGTTGCGCCGCTTTTAATCCATCCACTCCGCGCGCCAGCAAACCGATTCGCGCGCCCTCCCGGGCGAATTTCCGGACAGTGGCACGGCCGACTCCCGCTGAGGCGCCGGTAATAACAACTGTTGGCTGATTCATCTGTTTTTCCTTTCGTTGAGAAGCATGGCGCCGGCGGCGACTCCCAGTGCTGCAATCGCTACAATTGAAAATACCGTCGCGGGGGACGGCATCGCTTCAGGCAGAGCAATGTATTTGTGTTCCGGAAAATTCCCCCAAGGTCCGCGCGGACCTTCACTGATCGCCATTTGCAGGACCTGCGCAACATGCAAGGCCTGACGGTCGGTCAGCTGGCGAATCTGTTCACGGCAACTGAATCCGTCTGCAATGATCAGCGTCTCTTTGCCCGCGTGCCGAACCGCAGGAAGGAGGACGCGCTCGCCGCAACCGACAGAAACATCGTAATGATCCTTCTCAAAACCGAACCCGCCTGCCATGCCGCAACAGCCGGAGTCGACGACGTCAAAATCCAGCCCGAGTCTGTCGAATAATTCAGCGTCACACTCCACTTTCATGATGGCTTTGTGATGACAGTGGCCGTGCACGAGCGCTTTCCGCCTGAGTCTGTGAATCGAATAGTCAGGCGCGAATTTTTTGAAAAATTCCGCCAGTGTGAACGTCTGCTTCGACAAACGAATGGCATCTTCGTTCTGCGGGAAGAGTTCCATCAATTCATCCCGAAAAACGGCGGTACAACTTGGCTCGAGTCCAACCATCGGTGTGCCTGCTTCAATCTCATCATGCAAGACGGCGAGAATTTGCGACAACCAGCGCTTCGCAGTCTCCAGCATCCCGTAATCGTACAGCGGTCGCCCACAGCAAAGATCGGTTTCGGGAATCACGACATTGAATCCAGCATCCTCGAGCACTTCGACTGCAGCCTTTGCCGTTTCGGGATGAAAAAAATTGTTGAAAGTATCCGGCCAAAGGATGACCCGCTTGTCATGCCGAGCAAAGTCGAGGGATCCCGGTTCGGTACGTAAGGTAAACCCGCGGGGTTCCTCGACTCCGTTGCGCTTCGCTCGGAATGACCGTTGTTGGCGAGCCGTCCCTACCATTGAATCCGGACGAGTCCTTCGAAACCATGATTTAAAACTTTGTCGCGCGAAGCTCGGGATTTTTCGTTGCGGCGCGATGCCCATGAATCTCTTCGCCATGCTGCTGGTGATCGGCGCGCGATTGATGAAGTTAACGAGTGATGGTGAAAACTGAGCGAATCGCGCCCAAACGTGAATTAATCCAAACGCGTAGGCGTGTACCGGACGGAGCCGGCGTTTGTAATAATGGGAAAGGAATTCTGCCTTATACGTGGCCATGTCGACGTTCATCGGGCAATCGGCCTTGCAGCCCTTGCATGAGAGACAAAGGTCAAGCGCATCCTTGACGCTTTCGTCGCGCCAGCCCTGCTTTTGCAGCGCGCTGTTGTTCAGCATTTCCCAGAGCAGACGGGCGCGGCCACGCGTCGAATGTTTTTCCTCGCGTGTGACCATGTAGCTGGGACACATCGTGCCGTGTTCGTGTCGACGGCATTTGCCTACGCCCACGCAACGCTCCATCGCGTAGGAAAAGCTTCCCTTGTCAGTGGGATATTTGAAATAGGTTCGCCACTGCGGCGGATTGTAGTGTTCGCCGTAACGTAAATTTTCGTCCCGCCCGAATGGGCGAACGATTTTTCCAGGATTCATTTTCCAATCAGGATCCCAGATTTGCTTGAATTCACGGAAGGCCTGCACGAGTTCCTCGCCAAACATGATCGGCAGGAGCTCGCCGCGCGATTGGCCGTCGCCGTGCTCACCTGAGAGGGAACCGCCGTAGCGTTTTACCAACTCGGCAGCTTCCTTTGTGAAGCTCAGATATTTTTCAATGCCTTCGTGCGTTTTAAGACCAAAATCGATCCGAGTATGCACCAGGCCCTGACCGAAATGGCCATACAGCGTGCAGAGATAATCGAATTTGTTCAGTAACGCGCGGAAATCACGAAGATATTTACCGATGTCGTTAGGCGAGACGGCTGAGTCTTCCCAACCTTCCCACGTATCGGGTTCATCCGGCACGCGTGCGCTTGCGCCCAGCCCCGAATCGCGAATCTCCCATACAACCTGCTCTTTTGAGGGATCATCAACGAGGTGCATCGTCGGCGGGTTCGGTTGTCCCTTGAGTTCGTCCATCAGCTTCCGCGCCGGCGCGTCTGCTTCCTCCGTTGTGTTGCCGCCGAACTCGATTAGCAACCAGCCGTTGCCTTTCGGCATGATGTACAAGTCGCGAGGATGAATGTGTTTCAGCTTCATCGCATGGACCAGAACGTTGTCGATGCCCTCAAGGCCGATTGGCTTGTATTTGCGTATCTGTGGAACGTGGTCGCCTGCCTGATAAATATCGGGATAACCGAGTACGAGCAGAGATCGCACGCGAGGATTTGGAATTAGCTCCAGAGTTGCCTCCAGAATGACAACGCAAGTGCTTTCGGTTCCGACTAATGCTCTCGCTACGTTAAATCCGTTTTCCGGCAGCAGTTCGTCAAGATTGTAACCGGAGACGCGGCGCGGAATTTTTGGAAAGCGTTGTCGTACTAGATCGCCGTATTTATCCCGAAGATTGAGAAGTTTTCGGTAGATCTCCGCGTGCCTGTTGTAGCCGCGGGCGTTGACCGCGGCGCTGGTATCCGTCGCGTTTAGCTGCGCTGATCGACGTGAGCCGGGGTCATCGTCCCCCGCTGCAGCGGCAGGGCCGGTGATCTGCGCAAGCTCAGCATCACTGGTTTTGCCGACGCGCAGAATGGTCCCGTTGTACAGCAGCACCTCCAACTCGCGAACATTATCCGAAGAACGCGCTCCGCCACCGTAAAACTCGGCCATGACCGAGTGCACGCCGCACGAATTGTTGCCCAGCATTCCCCCAATGGCGCAGTGACTGTGCGTCGCCGGATCGGGACCGAAGATCAGGCCGTGTTTCCGCACTCGCTTTTGCAACTCATC
>JBLMXH010000250.1:0-24434 GCA_050257685.1 Nitrospirota bacterium | reverse complement strand
CGCCAATCATCCCTCCGCCAAGACCTACTACGAACGATTGACGATCAAGTCCCGCTGCAATCATCCGGTCGCAAATCGCGCCGACTTGCTTAAGCGTTTTTGATTTCTCACCCGCCGGAATGGTGATCAGAGTCGGGCGAAAGCCCGAAGATACCAGACTGTCTATCACTTCGCCGGCGAATAGTCGCGCGACGGTGCTATCCGTGATAACAGCGCATCTTCGTCGAGGCACATTTTTGCGTACACACTCGCCGACTCGATCAAGCAGACTCGCGCTGATCAACACCGGCCAGCAATGGAGGCCGACACGAATTTGCGGGAGGTTATCGATCAAGGAGCACAACAAGACCAACGGTAAGCCCCATCGGGATCGTTCCCTGTCGCGGCATTATTGGTGAATGTCTCCCACAACATATTTTCAGAGTGCAGATCAGCAAAAAGCGCGTTGATTCTTGCGCGGTTGTTTTGCGTACCTCCTGTGGCACTTCCGCCAGGGGTGCTCGTCGCCGCATTGCTACCCGTACCTAACACCGTCACCCCCGGAAAGGCAGAATTGCCCAAACCTGCAAAGGCAACCGTTCCCCCTGCAGCCTCGGCCGGGCTGAACAAAATGAATGCCGTAGGCTTGGTAATTTTGTCAACGGATATTGGTACGTTGGCCGCGTATACGTTAGCGTTGATCCCATAACTGATCGCGGTTGTTCCGTCTCCCGCATCTGAAGTAGAGCGTGCGTCAAAAGGCGACTCGAGGACGCGCCAGGTGGAAAGGTATTTTCGGTTTAGTTCAAGTTGGGACATCCATGTTACAGTCGCGGAACCAGGGAAGACGCCGTTATTGTCATTCATGTACATCTGGGTAGCGGTCCCGATCTGGCGCAGGTTGCTCATGTCTTTCGTGGTTTTCGCGCGCTCACGAGCGCTATTTAGGGCTGGAACAGCGATTGCGAAGAGAATGGTGAGGATGGTGATTACCGTGAGTACCTCCATAAGGGTAAAACCGTGCTTCGCAAGGAGAGGGGAACTTTGGGTCATGAATATGGAATTAGCTGCGCAGCATATTGCGCATGACGGGCGAACGAAAGCGAAAAACAACTCGAAAAGCGAGATTGCTTGACAAGGGATTTTGCATTCGGTGTATGTAGATCATGCCGGATCCAGAGCCTATTCCACCGCCGCCTCCGTCGAGTCCGGGTCCCGAGCTCGGGCCAAAATCAACATCAACCGGTTTACCTTCGAACGTTGCAGCGGCACTTGCCTGCATTCCGCTGATTGGCGGCATTATTTTTTATATTGTCGAAAAGCATGACGGGTTTGTCCGTTTCTACGCCATGCAATCGATTATCTTTGGCGGTGCCTGGCTCTTGTTTAGCATCGTCTCGAGAATCTTGTTCCTGATCCTTTGGTCGATTCCGGCGATTGGTGGAATTCTGGTGTTTTTTTGGGGAATCATTCAAGCGCTCGTGCACATAGCGTTCCTGGTTGTGTGGATCGTCGCAACCGTGAAAGCATTCACAGGCGTGCGCTGGGACATTCCATACATCGGGCCGGTGGCGCGGCGGCAAGAAGGCGCGGTATAGGATTTCCATTATTCTGCCCGAAGTCGAGGCGTCCCGGCGGCAAAACTTTACGCTAACACAGCGGGATCCTTCGACTCCGGTCAGGATGACCGTTCTTGCAGCAACTTCACCACCATTTCCGTCAAAATCAGCTCGTGTTATGTGGTCACGAGTTTCACGTTGGCGTCAAAACAGCCGCGCATGATTCCTCTGTCATGTTGAGCGAAGCGAAACATCTCTGATTGAAGAAATGATCAGAGATTCTTCGCGGACGCTCAGGATGACAACCTGCGTTGGTCGGAACTTTAAGGTTGGACATTTAGTTTCGTCCGAGCAATTTCACGACCACTTCCATCAGGATCAACTCGTCATCTAACTGTGTGGTCACGAGTTTCACGTTGGCGTCGAGACAGGCGCGCATCACTCCTCTGTCATGTTGAGCGAAGCGCTGCAACGAAATGCGAAGCATGAGGCGAGGCTTTCAAACATCTCTGATTAGTGTCTGGAGGGTCTCGATCCTTCGCGGACGCTCAGGATGACAACTTGCGTAGTCGGAACTTTAAGGTCGGACAATTAGTTTCGTCCGAGCAGTTTCACGACCACTTCCGTCAGAATCAGCTCGTGATCTAACTGTGTAGTCACGAGTTTTACGTTAGCATCAAGACAGGCGCGCATTGCTGCGATTAGTTGGTTGCGATCGAACTGATTTGCATGTTGCGCAGCGATGGCCAGTCCATAGGCGTTAATTGCGCCATCTTTCTTGCGAGGCAAATGCTCCGTTGCTTTTGCGGGCAGCCGGTTCATAGCGGCAATGAATTGAAATGGCGAATGCGGACGCCGGATCCCGTGCTGCTCCATCAGATCTTTTGCCAGCAACAAATTGCGGATCGTCGGAACGATTGCAGCCAGCAAAATACCCACGGCCTTTTCACCTTGCTCGAGCAAACGTCGCACGAGCATCAGCGCCAGTTCCAGGTCGCGGGCGCTCAATGCGTTGCTCAGTTCGAAAATCACCCCCGCGCGTGAGAGTGGAACCAGCTCACGAACAAGTTCGACGGAGACGCCGCGATCCTTTTGAAGAAACGTGTCAATCTTTTCCAGCTCGTTATCGATCTGCCGCGTACCGCCTCCGGTCAGCAACACGAACAGTTCAAGCGCAGCCTCATCGAATTTCAATTTTCGCTTTTTCGCGTGCGCAAGAACGATTTCAGTTGCTTCTTCTTCCCAGCCAGCCCGCGCTGAATCGACTCGGTCGAAGACCTGCAGTTCCGCGTGTTTCATCAGCGTCTTGTAAAACGACCGCCGCTTGTCGACTTCTGTGGCGCTGATCAAAAGCGTGACGCCGCTGCCGATGCCGCTGTTGATCAGCGCCGACAGTTCTTCGAGAGCAGATTGCACTCCAGTCGAGCGCGCCTTTGAGTCGTCGCCGATGAAGTTGGCGTTTTTCAGCCAAACCACTTTCGTGCTGCCGAAGAAAGGCAGAGTGTGCAACGCCTCGATCGCCGATCGAATTCGCCCCGCCGCTTGATCGGCATTATCTGCGACGCCATCGATTACTTCCAAACCGAAATCGCCAGCGTCATCGGGCGCCAGTTTCTGCGCCAGCTCCGCCGCCGCGTGTTTCACTTCAGCCTCATCCGAGCCGACGACCGCGTGGACGTTTGCGGTTTTCGTTTTGGTTTTCGTCTTCGGCACAAGCGATTTCATTGCACGGCGTTGAATCGATTACAAGATTGTGAAGCGTACAACGGATGCGGGTAGGGCCGCGTCACTCCGTGCGCGCTGCTACCATAAGGGCGTGCAGAGGACTGCCCGCCCTACCGATCGCATCCGGCCCCTATACGCGCGAGCGACGGCGCCCTGAATTCCGTGAGTATCTTATCGGTCGGCGCTTCGGTTCGATCTTGTCGATTCCAGTGCCGCTCTTTACTTCCATGATCTGATCGCGCAACAGCGCGGCTCGCTCGAATTCGAGATTTGCCGAAGCCTCCTGCATTTCCTGCTCCAATTCGCGCAGAAGTTCCGAGAGGTTGAAGTCGCCACCTACTTCGCGGATCACAGACGATTCCACTTCGCGGCCGCGCAGAATGGTATGCAGACTTTCCTGGACAGCGCGCCGGACGGTTTGCGGCGTGATGCCGTGTGTTTCGTTGTATTCCACCTGCTTGGCTCGCCGGTATTCGGAAATCGATATGAGTGCTTCCATGCTTTGCGTGATGGTATCGGCGAAGAGCACCACTTCGCCGTTGATGTGGCGCGCCGCGCGGCCTGCAGTTTGGATCAGCGAAGTCTGGCTGCGCAAAAATCCTTCCTTGTCCGCGTCCAGAATGCACACAAGCGAAACCTCAGGTAGATCGAGGCCTTCGCGGAGCAGATTGATGCCGACGAGGATATCGAAATCCGCCGCGCGCAATCCCCGCAAGATTTCGACGCGTTCGATGGCATCGATATCACTATGCAGATAACGCACTTTCAATCCCACATCGCGCAGATAGTCAGCCAGATCTTCCGCGGTTCGCTTGGTCAGCGTCGTCACCAGAATGCGCTCGCCTTTTTCCACGCGCTGACGGCAAAGCTCGATTGTTTCGTCGATCTGATTCTTTAGCGGCTTCAGCGTGATTTTCGGGTCGAGAAGTCCGGTAGGTCGAATAATCTGCTCAACTACGAGCGGCGCCCCGGGCGTGTGTGTATCAAATTTTTCCGGTGGATCATCGGTTCGAGAAAGTAGCGCGAGCCTCTGGCTTGCGTCGCGGTTGGGTTGCAAGCGAGACGCATGCGCTACCTTCTCGCCCGGCAGCACAAACGGCACCAATTCCGCTTCCCCGATGCGCTGTCGCCGGTGCGGCATGTATCCTCTGTTGCCGACGACGCTATTTTGAATCTCAAATTCTGCTGGCGTCGCGCTGACATAAATCGTCTGATTCGTCAGCTTCATGAATTCATCGAAATTGAGCGGGCGATTGTCGAGCGCGCTTGGCAGGCGAAACCCGTAATTTACGAGCACGGTTTTGCGTGACCGGTCGCCTTCATACATTCCGCCGATCTGCGGAATCGTCGCATGCGATTCATCGATGACGGTGAGAAAATCGTCCGGAAAGAAATCGATGATCGTGTACGGCCTCGAGCCGGGAGGCCGTCCGGACAAATGACGCGAGTAATTTTCAATCCCATTGCAGAAACCCATTTCCTGCAACATTTCCAGGTCGTATTCGGTGCGCATCCGAAGCCGTTGCGCCTCGAGGAGTTTGTTTTGCGATTCCAGTTCAACGATTCGTTGCTCAAGCTCTTCGCGGATGGTGCGGAGCGCACGATTCAGTTTATCTGCGGGAGTTACGAACTGTTTCGCTGGAAAAAATGTGATGACGTTGAGCGATTCGTGGGTGTGACCGGTTAGCGGATCAAATCGCCTGATCGCATCAATCTCGTCGCCGAAAAATTCGAGGCGGATCCCTTCTTCATCGGCGGTCGCAGGATAAATTTCAACGACGTCGCCGCGCACACGGAACCTGCCGCGCGCGAAATTCACGTCATTGCGCTCGTACAGCATGTCGATGAGACGACCGAGCACCGCTTCACGGCTGATGTGCTGTCCGTGTTTCACAGTGAGCAACATCTGTTGGTAATCTTCCGGCGATGTGATTCCGTAAATGCACGACACGCTCGCCACCACGATCACATCGCGTCGTGAAAGCAGTGCGCTCGCGGTCGACAGACGCAAACGCTCAATCTCTTCGTTAATAGAGGAATCCTTCTCGATATAGGTGTCGGAGCGCGGGATGTAAGCTTCCGGCTGATAGTAATCGAAATAGCTGACGAAATATTCGACGGCATTACTCGGGAAGAATTGCTTGAACTCCGAGTACAATTGCGCTGCCAGCGTTTTGTTGTGCGAAATCACCAACGTTGGCCTGTCCAGCTTTTGGACGACATTGGCAACGGTGAACGTCTTGCCTGAACCAGTGACTCCGAGCAGTGTTTGATGCCGGTTTCCCGTCTCTAGCGACTTCAACAGCTTCGCGATAGCCTGTTCCTGATCGCCGCGAGGTTGGAACTTGGATTCAAGCTGAAATGGCATTCGCTAATTTTAGCACAACATCGACAGCAACGTCGGGCTGACTCTGTCGATTACTTTCGTGGAAATAGGATTTCAGAAATCGCGAACTTCGCGGAAGATTGCGATCCAATCCATGCCCTCCGAACCTGGAACGTCAGTGCGATTAAAGATCGGCCACGTCCTGTTTATGGATGTGGTCGGTTATTCGACGCTGCTCCTCGATGAGCAGCGCCAATACCTGGAACAACTGACTGAAATTGTTCGTGGTACCGAGCAGGTGCGCAGTGCCAAAGAAGCAGGGAAGCTGATTCAACTTCCCGTGGGCGATGGAATGGCGCTTGTTTTTTTCGATAGTCCAGAAGCGCCCGTGCGGTGTGCGATGGAGATCAGCAAGGAGTTGAAAAAGTATCCGCAACTGAAGCTGCGAATGGGCATTCATAGCGGACCCATTAATGAAGTTCGAGATGTAAACGATTCAGCAAATGTCGCCGGAGCTGGAATCAACCTCGCCCAACGGGTGATGGATTGCGGAGACGATAGACACATTCTGTTGTCCAAGAGGGTCGCGGAAGATTTGGGCCACTCGCGAGAGTGGGGTCCTTATTTGCATGACTTAGGCGAATGCGCCGTAAAGCACGGCGTGCCCATTTTCCTCGTCAATTTCTACGGAGACGGCATTGGGAATCCTGAATTGCCAAAAATGGTGCAGCGATCGCAATCGGAACAAGCTGCCAAAGCCGCGGCAGCCCGCGCTCCGAAAAAGTTTCGAGTAATGTATTTGGCAACCGCGGTTACGGTGTTGTTGCTCGCTGTCGCCGCCCTGAGCATTTGGTTGTATTGGCGGCAAAAGTCAGCAACTTCGATCGCTGAAGAAAAAAGCATCGCGGTATTGCCGTTCGAGAATTTTAGCCCGGAAAAAGACAACGCATTTTTTGCGGATGGCGTCCAGGACGACATCCTCACGACTCTGGCGAAGATCAAAGATCTTAGGGTGATCAGTCGGTCGTCGGTAATGGGCTTTCGTGACGCCGCCGCGCAAAATGTGCGGCACATCGGGCGTAAACTTGGCGTGGCGAACGTTCTCGAGGGCAGTGTGCGCAAAGAAGGCGATCGCGTGGTGGTAAATGTGCAGTTGATCGATACGCGAAATAATCGCCAGATTTGGGCAAACCGTTACGATCGTACTTTGGTCGATTCACTTGGACTCCAGGGAGAATTGGCCAGTGAAATCGCGGATACGCTCCGGGCAACGCTCAGTGACGACGAGAAAGCGCTAGCCACGGCGAAACCGACCCGAAACGCCGATGCGTATGTTTTTTATCTGCGCGCGAATCAGATATCCCGCAATCCGGATTCGCTGCTGGAGGATTACAAGACAGCTGAGCAGCTTTACGCACAGGCAATCGAACTCGACCCGAATTTCGCACTCGCTCACGCGCGGCTTGCATCTGTTTGTGCGGAAGTTTTCCGTTATTATGAACCGACCGACAGTTGGAGAACGAAAGCCCGCGCCGAAGCGGAAACCGCCCTTCGGTTGCAACCAAATCTTGCAGAAGGTCACTTCGCGCTTGGCCAGTGCATTTACTGGATGGACCAGGACTACGACAAGGCTCTGGAGCAATTCGAGATCGCTTCTCGTTTATCGCCGAGTAATGCGGATACACGGCGGCTGATCGCGGCGATTGAACGTCGGCAGGGCAAATGGCAGGCGGCGCTCGAAGCCTACAAACAAGTTGCGAAGCTCGATCCGCAGAATCCGAGCACTGCGCGCGAACTTATGTATACCAACTCCTCAATGCGCCGCTGGCCGGAAGCCGCGTATTGGGCTCAGCAAATGCGCGCACTGGCTCCGACATCGCTCGTGGCAAAAATCCAAAGCGGCTACGTCAATTTCAATTGGAAGGGAGACACGCGTTTGCTGAAATCGATGCTGGACGAAATTCCAGCCGGGGTTGATCCAGATGGCAGTGTCACCGCAGCCCGATGGGAGTTGGCGATGTTGCAACGCGATTATTCTGCGGCGAAAAAGATTCTGGATACATCGGCGGTCAACGAAATTTCTTACAGCATAGCCGGATTGACCCCGAAAAGTTTTCTTGAGGGGTGCACATTTGTTGCACAGGGAGATAACGCCAGCGCTCAGAAGGCGTTCGAACAGGCAAGACCCGCTTTGGAAGCGGCAGTGAAAGAAGCACCGGAAAGCGCGGAGCGGCACGCGAGCCTTGGCTGGCTTTACGCGTTGATGGGTCGGAAAAACGATGCCATCGCGGAAGGCCAACGCGCGGTCGCGCTCAAACCGGAATCAAAGGATGCTGTGGACGGCTCATTGATGAATGGCTATCTCGCGCTGATCTATGCTCGCGTCGGCGAGAATGACTTGGCTATGCCGTTGATTGAACGTCTATTAGCAACGCCCGGGGCAGTTGATAGCGCCGACTACAGCATCACAGTCAACGATCTGAAACATCGTTGGGAATGGGACCCACTTCGAGAGGATCCGCGCTTTAAAAAACTGATCGCAGAAACAACTCCCTGAAGCTGAGAAACGCGCGCCCTTGTAGCAATTACAAATTTGCATTCAGGTTAGCACGGCTGATTCACTCATTAATGGACGCGAACACGTTTTTTGCCGAACTAAAGCGAAGAAAAGTGTACAGCGTGGCGATTGCCTATGTGGTAGGCGGCTGGGCACTTGCTCAAGGTATCGCGCAAGTTCTTCCAGTATTCGATACTCCGAATTGGGTCGTTCGACTCCTAGTCGTACTGATTGTGTTGGGGTTTCCCGTCGCCCTTACGCTTTCCTGGTTCTTCGATCTTACTCGCTATGGAATCGTGCGCACTCCAGATCGGCCAGCGCAGCCGGAGATTAATCCCGTCGATTCATCCATTTCACAGGAGAAGTCCATTGCAGTTTTGCCATTCAAGGATCTGAGCGCGGGGCCCGAACGCGATTATCTTGGCGAAGGCATCGCCGAGGAAATTCTCACCGCACTTTCCAAGGTCGACAATTTACGCGTGGCGGCGCGGCGTTCGTCATTTTGGTTTAAGGATCGGGACGCCGCACTGAGCGAGGTCGCCAGCAAGCTCAACGTCGATCACGTGGTGGAGGGAAGCATTCGACGAGACGGCAACCGCATTCGTGTGACTGCCGAGCTGACCGAGTGCGGCAAAGGATTCACCTTGTGGTCGGAAACGTTCGAACGCGAATTCCAGGGAATCTTTGCGCTCCAGGACGAGATCACATGCGCCATTGTCGACGCGCTGAAGCTGAAATTAGCAATTGCCCCGGCAACGGCACGCGCGCACAGCATGGAAGCGTACGATCTTTATCTTCGAGGCTTGTTCTTGTCAGACAAAAGCAACGAGGAAGCACTGCGAAGGAGTCTCGATTTTTTTAGGAGCGCACTCGACAAGGATCCGCGATTTGCCCGCGCTTGGACCGGCACTGCGAAGTCCTGGCTATGGCTGGCCGACGCTTATGTGGAACCGCTCGAAGCTTATTCGAAAGTGAGGGAGGCTGCTCTCAATGCAGTCAATATCGATGATACCGAGGCCGAAGCGCATGTTTACCTCGCGGAAACCAAACGGATCCTCGATTGGGACCTCAGCGCTGCCGAAGCCGAATACCTGCGGGCGTTTGAGATGGATTCAAATTTGACGCCGTCCAACTATTTCATCGCTGCATTCTACGCGGCGATCGGCGATCGAGAGAAAGCCCTTAGGTATTTAAGCCGCACGGCAAAGATCGATCCTGCGTCACTTTGGGTGAGCAATTTCGCATGCGAAATCTATCGATATTTTGGTTTGATCGATGAAGCGATGACTGCTGGTGAACGCGCGCTGCAGCTTGACCCGACCTTTGCTTATGGCGAGCCCCTGGTTGCCGCTCTTTATCGGGAAATGGGCCGCTTCGATGACGCGATCGCATTATATAAAAAGTCACAAGACATCAGTGGTCGGGTGCCGTTTGGTCTTGCGATCACCTACGGCAAGATGAAGCGCCGAGAGGAGGCAAAGGAGATTCTCAAGGCCGCTTGCGAAAGTCGCGGCGGTTACACACCCGGGGATGCGATTGCACACGTGCACGTCGTGTTAAACGAACATGAGGATGCGATCCGCGAATTGGAACGCGCGTACGAGGAGCATTCCTCGTCATTGCATTTCATCGGTATCGCTCCGGAATTTGCGCCGCTCCGTTCGGACAAGCGTTTCATTTCGATTGTTGAAAGGATTGGCCTGGAGCCTCAAAAGGTCTTCGCGGTACAGCCAGTTGATTATTGAACGATAACGTCCCGACCGTGGCCGTGGGAGCGAACACCGTATCGATTCAAATCCTGCTGTGCCACGTGCATTCCGAAAAGCAAAACCGCGATCAGCCCAAAATATAACACCGACATAATCCAACGCTGCGACGGTGTGACTTCGAAATAGCGCTGTTCTTCTTCGGTCCTTTTACGAAACAAAGAATAGACGCGAGGCACCGATAGAAGGACGATTAGCCAGATAATGAAGTTCGGGTATTTCCATCCAAACCAGACGAGCAACGCAAAGCCAGGCAACCACAACCAACGCGACAATGCCGTCACGATACGTCCACCATCGAGCATTCCAACCGGGGTGAGATTGAATAAATTCAGAAAGTATCCGAACCATGCCAGCGCAATGAAAATCGGAGCGGTGGAGTATTCGCCCAACGCGTGGCACACCAACGCGCCCATGCTTCCAAGCAACGGCCCACCGATACCTACACAGGCTTCCATCCAGGCATTGCGCGGCGCTTCCTTAAGCGCAATGAACGCACCCATAAATGGAATGAAAACCGGCGCGCCGACTTTGAGCCCAAACTTTTTTGCGACAATCAAATGGCCTGTTTCATGAACCAGCAAAAGGAGGACAAAACCCAGCGCGAACTGCCATCCCCACAGTTGCATGTAGACCCAGACCATCAGCAGCATCGTGCCGCCTGATTTCAACAGAATGGGCAAGACGAATTTGATTTTCGCCAGGAATTTAGCGATCACCACGCCTATAACTGCGAAAGGGCCCAGCGCCTTTTTTATCCGGCTCCAAGCCGTCTCCTCAGTGGGCGCCTTGTATTCCGGGGCTCGCTCGGTCTGAACGTTCACGTCTTGCACGTTAGAAATGTGCATGGCGTTCGACTGAAACGCCAATTTCCATCAGCAGCACTCTGCAGCCGAAGATTCAGCGTGTTGCGCTGGCTGTTTTCGGCTTCTCCTCGGCGGAAGGATAAGTCTGCAGCCACGCGCTCCATTTCATATTTTCTCTCCACATGGTGATGCCGGAGTGGCCGTAATGTTGTTCCGCTTCGTACTCGTCGTCTTTTTTAACCGGACACCAAAATAATCGGCCGGCCCTGCGCCAACCGTCGAGAAGAATCCCATCTTCGAATCGCTGGTTTCGGGCAGTCACGACCAGGGCATTGTTTTCGCTTGATGTGTTTGGATATGCTTCACCCCAGTGCAACACGAGTGTCTTGGGCTCGAGTTTTATCAACTCCGTTCCAATGTCCTGCGCCCAATGCCCACACCAGCCGCGTTTTCGCAGCCCGACATTGTAGAGGAACACCGTAAACTCCGGGTTGAGAACGACACGGTATTCCTTTTTGAGCCGGCGCGCCGTTGTATGCGCAGTGTAAGAAATTGCCTGAGCTTCGGCGGGATCGACGTCCGGCCCAAGTCCAGTCAGAGCCTTGGCCAGATCTTTGATTGATCTCTCGTCGCCGGCATGTGCCAGACTGACCACGAGCAGCCATGCGAAAACGAAACACAGCGCGCGAATTCTCATTTTTTTCCTCGAGCCCTGCATTTCGCACTCCCGCCTCAACAGCGCAATAGGAAACGCCGAGAAATATTCCCCCACGGCGAATCTATCGCGGCCGATTTTGCGAAACTACGCAGCGTCTAGTCCTTGTGGCGAATTGAGCCGGCGCCAGTGATCTGTTTTCTGATCGTCGGCGGGTTGCCGGAGTAGGTCACTTTGCCGGCGCCGGTAATCACTACTTTTAACGTATCGCTGACTGTGACCTCGGCGTCGCCAGCGCCAGTCGTGGAAATTTCGGCGGTCTTAGCCTGCAGCGTATTCGCTGCCAACTGGCTGGCGCCGGTCATATCCACTAAGAGTCGATCGATACTGCCATCGAGCGTCACCTCCGATGCTCCTTTTGATTCCAATGCAAATACCGGCCCGGTCAACTGCTTTACGGTTAACTTGACCGCACCTCTCATTTTGCCGCCGGTCCGCGTCGGGCTTGAAATGACAACTTTGATTCCATGGGTAGGCCAAACGTGTTCGCGCGTACGCAGGCGCAGTGTATCGTCCGAAACATCATTCTCAATGTAAGGCAGCAGGTTTCCGTCAGTTGTGATGCGGAGAGCTGGCGATCCGTTTTGCCACTCAATATTAAAGGCGCCGCTTGCGTCTACGTTGCTGAAAGCGGTGACTGGTCGTTCCTCGGTTTTGATGTCACCATTGCCTCGGATCCCTGGCAAATGGCATCCCGCAACTAAAACGACACACCCGGCAAACAATACGATTGGGATCTTTCTCATGTGAATCTGTTTTCTCCGTTATGATGCGGCATCGTCCCGTTTCGGATTCAACAAAGATTCAAGCGAGCCGTCTTTCTACTGCGCCAGCGGCTTAGCGCCAAAGGCGCACCATTCATCCTCAGGCTTGGGCCGCGCCCGAGGAGCACTAAACAGATACGTGCTTGAGTTGACGCAGACAGGATTGTCTGCGTCACGGGTCACTGCACGATCTTCATCTTCACAGCGTCCACGAGGACGTCGTCGACATAAAATTCCACGCGGTAATCGCCCGGCATCCATCCATCTTCAGGTCTGGCCAGTGTGAATGCGCCACGTGCTGTGGGGCTTGCAGCGACAGTAGAGGCCTCATCAACTTTGTAGTCCTGAGGAAAATCTTCCCCAATGTTTTCCGCGATCCACACCGCCTTCACATTTGCGCCTTGTCGTAAACGTTGCCCCTGCCAGCGTGCGTAGATTTCCGGCGTGTTCGATGTAAATGACGTCATCGATTTGCCGAAGCGATCTTTCGCCAGACTCACTGCAATCCGTTTCGGTGCCGCGTCCGGCTTGACCTCAGGCGGTTCGAGGATTTTCGGCACTTCGGCCAATTCAAGCGAAATGCGCTGAAGCAAATCCCCTTTGGCATCCTGCATTGTCGTGACGTCTTTGACGATTCCTACGCCCGGCGCAAACCAGCGATCGATTATCATCCGATTCGGAATCGTTTGCTCGCCGTGAATCCTGAAGGCTTGAAATTTTCCCGCAGGCAGCTCGATTTTTTCTTCACCCAGGACATTGTAATGCTGTTGCACTTTCAGTTCCCCCGCCTGGCCGTCGAACTTCCAGGCGGCGCCCTTTTTGAGTGGAGTGGCGATCATCGTCTGCGGGGGATTAAACTTAACCAACTCGCCATCGAGATTCACTCGAGCCCAGCAGGTAACGCCGTGTTCGTCTACGGTTAGCAGATCGGTGTTGGTGATCGCGCCTGCCCGGTGCATTTCAAACTTGAGAAGATCTTTCCCGTCGAGATCCTCTGTTCCCTCGAGGCGATACAAGACTGGCAAACGGATCTTCCCGTCGGCATCTGCCTTTGCGTTCGGAACGTTTAATCCCTTTCCGATTTCCTCGGTCATGTTGTAGCGCCACGTTGTGCCTGGTGCCGTTGGGATAATTGGAGCAGCGGCAACGGAGCTAAGGGTGAAACAACAAACAGAAATGCAAAGATTTCGCACAAAGTTAATTCGCATGCTTGACAGATACGCTCAAGGAGCAGCGCTCGATCGTTACGAGCGCAAACAACGTTTGGCTGCCAGAGAAGGCACGGTAAGGTTTTAGGTTCCCAAAGTGAAGCCGATCATATTCAGAAGACAATGAAAGAGTTCGCCATTGCCGGCGTCCCGCGGGACGAGGTCCAGAGATTTGTTGGAGGCCTTCATTCTGATCCTTTTGGCGTGTTAGGTCCGCACAAGATAGGCGATGACGTTGAGATCCGTGTGTTTCGGCCGGACGCGTGCGCGATAGAGGTCGTACTTGATCGACAATCGGATAAACCAATCGCTGCGGAACGGGTCAATGACGAAGGTTTCTTTTGCACCACTGTGGCCGGCGCGGAACGCGATGTTCCATACCATCTCCGCATCGTAAAACTGGACGGCTCAGAAGAGCTAACGCGAGATCCGTATCAGTACGGCCCAATCATGGGCGACGTCGATCTGCATCTATTCTCCGAAGGACAACATTGGAAAATCTACGACAAATTTGGCGCGCATTTGCGAACAATGGGCGATTCCACTGGCGTGTATTTCGCCGTTTGGGCCCCCAACGCGCAACGCGTCAGTGTAGTTGGCGACTTCAACGATTGGAATGGCCGCGTGAATCCAATGCGGAAGTTGTTAAGCGCAGGCGTTTGGGAATTATTTTTGCCCGGGATCACCCAAGGTGCGCATTATAAATTTGAAATCCGCACCCAGGCCGGCGCGGTGCTGCTAAAAAGCGATCCGTTCGCGTTTTTTAATCAGCACGGCAAATCGACAGCATCGCTCGTTTACGATTTGGAGCGTTACACCTGGAGCGACGCCGAGTGGATGGAAGCGCGCCAAAAAAAGAATTGGCCGCAAAGTCCGATCAGCATTTACGAGGTGCACCTCGGCTCATGGCGTCGCGGAGAAGGAAATCGCCAACTGACCTATCTTGAACTCGCAGACACGTTGCTGCCGTACATCTTGGAGATGGGCTACACGCACATCGAACTCTTGCCGGTAGCCGAGCATCCGTTCGAAGGGTCATGGGGGTATCAAGTTACAAATTATTACGCACCGACGAGTCGGTTCGGTCCGCCCGACGATTTCCGTCATTTCATCGACAAATGTCACCAGGCTGGCATCGGCGTAATCATGGACTGGGTGCCGGCGCATTTTCCGAAAGACGCACATGCACTCGCGGAATTCGACGGCACCGATCTCTACGAGCACATGGATCCTCGCCAAGGCGAGCACCAGGATTGGGGTACCCTTATTTTTAACTATGGGCGCAACGAGGTGCGGAATTTTCTAATCGGTAATGCGCTTTTTTGGCTCGATAAATATCACATTGACGGTCTTCGCGTCGATGCCGTGGCCTCGATGCTTTACCTCGATTACTCGCGGAAGCCTGGCCAATGGGTCCCGAACATTCACGGGGGGCGCGAGAATCTCGACGCGATCCATTTCCTGAAACGGTTTAATGAAGTTTGTTATGAGCAGTTTCCAGGGATCATCACGATTGCTGAGGAATCGACCGCATGGCCTGGCGTGACTCGACCTACTTATCTGGGCGGTCTGGGTTTCGGATTCAAATGGAACATGGGCTGGATGCACGATTTCCTGCACTACATGAGCATCGATCCGATTTACCGGCGTTATCACCACGGCAATATCACGTTCTCACTGCTCTACGCATTCCATGAAAATTTCATTCTCGTACTTAGCCACGACGAAATCGTATACGGGAAGCGTTCGCTGTTGTCCAAGATGCCAGGAGACGAATGGCAGAAATTCGCGAATCTCAGGATGTCTCTTGCGTGGATGTACGGGCACCCCGGGAAAAAGTTAGTATTCATGGGCGACGAATTCGGTCAATGGAACGAATGGAACCACGACACGCAGCTTGACTGGCAATTGTTGCAATTGCCGCGGCATGACGGCCTGCGCCGATTGGTGCAACATTTGAATTACACGTACAAAAACGAGTCGGCACTGTGGCAACTCGACGATACTTACGACGGATTTGACTGGATCGATTTTCATGACGCCGATAACAGCGTGGTCTCGTTTCTACGAAAATCCCGAGACGGTGATGTTGTCGTATTCATTGTCAACGCCACGCCGGTAGTGCGGTACAACTACCGGTTAGGCGTCCCCTCGTCGGGCTTTTATCGCGAGATCATCAACACCGACGGCGAGACCTACGGGGGGAGCAACGTGGGAAATCTCGGAGGCGTTCAGAGCGAAGCGCGCGAATGGATGGGCCGCGAACACTCCATCCCAATCAACTTGCCGCCCCTGGCGACACTAGCTTTCAAGCTGGAAAAGTGATTTGTTACTGTCGCCACCGACGACCGCGGTGTATGAATAGCGACGGCTGAGCCCATTCCTCATTCGCCACCTACGGGGACGTAACAACAAGTCCCCATAAGTATGAGAAATTAAAACACGCACCTTTACCGGCGCCGCCGTAGCCGCCGTCGGCAGCGTAAATCTCCATGGATAAAACACCACCAGCAAATGCTACCGCTACATACATAATACAACCCAGTAGTGAAGTCGCTCCTAGTGCAGCCTTGGCGACTGTGGCCGTCAGGACAGAAATGATTCGGGATTTGCCTGAACTTGCGGATTGGCGCGCTATTTTTTTAAGTTAGCAGGGACCAACACATTCACTGCTTGCGGGACGAACGTGATTTCGGCGTTGTTGTCCGCCTTCACTTTTTCACCATCGAGGAACAGGGGGATGTCTCCTCTTGATTGCACAGTCACCAGACGCGTTTTGGTGAGAGTAACGCTTTCATCGTCGCGCCATTTGCCGAACGCTGCGGCGGTTGCCAGCCCAAATAACGCGCCGGCGTTCTCCACATCGATCACAGCCGCCTCCAGCGCTTGCTCAGAATCTGACATTGCTTGCGATACAAGCGGGCAGATCACCGCGAGAACTTCAGCTTCGCCTTGTATCTCTGATGAAATGGAATACCGAATTTTTGCATCGAACATTGCTTGAAAGGCGACGGCACTTTTCTCGACAGAATCAACGATCTTACGTTCGCGGATGGATTCGCGCGCCTCCATCCATAAGGCAGGCGTACCCACAATCGCGGCAACAAAAAACAACTCGTCTCCGGCACGACCGGCCGAAAGCGCCTTGACGTAAGGCATAGCAAGCGTCGTTCTAAGCGCGTCCTGCCATGACACGTCACCGTACAGCGCCCGCGGAAGCATGTTCATGGTCCCGCCTGGAAGCGGCAGAAGACAGGTGTCGGTTCCAGTGCACGCTTCCGCAGCTGTGCGGATGGTTCCGTCTCCGCCAAGCACAATAAGCAGTTTGGGGTTATGCGTCGCCGCTTCGGCAAATGCCCGCTCAATTTCATCTGACTCGCCACACCACGTTTTTGGGTTAGTCACTCCTGCGCTTTTCAGGATGTCGAGCATTTCTACCTCCGATTCGGAGTCGCAGCCGCCGCTTGAAGTATTGATAATGCCTCCAACCTTTAATTGTGATGGGTCAATGCGTGCTGGTTTCATATAAGAGCTACCCCCAGACATAAGTTTACTGGCGTTTAACCTGGGGCGATAGGCAATCGATCGCTCGGTCCTTGCGGAAATATGCCGACCTTGGGAACGTATCTGCGTTTTTGTTGCCCTGCCAATTGAAACGGAAAAAACCAGCGCGCCCGAAGGAAGACGACTTTCACCACAACGTGTACGTGGTCCTGCTCCGCGATAACGCCGCAAAGCATCCTTCTATCTTGCGGCTTAACCCAAAACGCGATCCGCTGAAGCCGTGCGTGTATGTTGGAATGACAGGAATCCCCGTCGATCACCGATTCGAAAATCACAAGAACGGCTACAAATCAGCTTGGGTCGTCAGGAAATATGGGGTGCGACTGATGCCGGAACTTTATGAGCATCTGAATCCGATGCCATTTGAAGCTGCGCTGGAAATGGAGTCAGAACTAGCTGAAGATTTGCGAGCTGCCGGTTATACCGTTACAGGCGGACACTGACAGTCAGTGTCGATCCACTAACTCTAGCGCATGCGGGTTACGGCAGTTTCTGCAACGAAGGCATTGTGTCTGCGGCAATCAGCGGTGACGGATCAATCCCAGAACGAATCCGATAGCTAATGCGGTGAACACAGCTTTGGTCGGGTTTTCGCGAATATACGTATCAGTATCTTGCTTTAGATTCTGTACGCGTTCTCTGGCCTGCTCCCACACTTCCCCACTTTGACCGCGATACTTTCGAGCCGTTGCACTTTGACTTACAGGATTTTCTTCAGCCATAAATTTTGAATTGTTAGTCTACGCCTTCGGGGCTGATGCTTCGGTTACGGTACTGATATCTTCAGCCCCAGCATTTTTGAAGATATCCTTCGCGCGATCCACATCCTCGCTTTCGTCAGCGTGTACCGCGATCAAGTAGTTACCTTTTTTCAGCTTCTCATCGTACCGCTTTGCTTCGATTTCCGGAATACCAAGACCAACTAAACCGCCGACGACACCTCCAGTAGTGGCGCCAACGGCTGCACCACTTAGCGCCGCCATAATGGGCCCTGCGGCTATGAATGGACCGAGGCCCGGGATTGCCAAGGCGCCCACTCCTGCCAATAGCCCCAGCACGCCTCCCGTAACACCACCGGTAGCTGCGCCGGTTGTCGCTCCCTCGGGCGCCTTTGTGGCCTTAATGTGACCGAGATCACGTGTGCCGGCAGTGTCGGGCATTAGCGCCGAAATTTCCGAAGTTGCGAAGCCTTGAGTTTGAAGCCGCTGAACAATCTGCTCAGCCTTGCCTAGTGTAGTTGCAATACCGAATACTGATTTAGACATAATAACTTGTTGTATGTTGAGGTTAGATTGGTTGTTACTTCGTTCCTTTAACGTCGAGTTGATTGATGATCTGAGCACCGCCAGCCGCGGATTTTGCGACCTGATCGATCTTTGCCTTTTCTTGCGCACCTTTCACTGGCCCACGCAGAGTCACTTGGCCATTGGAGGTGATGACCTTGATATTTTTCGCAGTCATTGAAAGCTCGTTGTCTTTCATTAGCGCCTGCCGGACAGCCTGCGTAGTTTTTAAATCCGCAGAACTGTTTGACTGGTCGCCAGATGTGTTGGTTTCACCGGAGCGGTCTCGCTTGTTTATCGCGGTGTTGTCCGGATTTGTTTTCTCATCGGCAGCCACTGCCGCCATACTGGTCGTGCAAATAGTAGCTACGACTAGTAAAGCTCTTATCATCGTTTTTGTTACTCTCATATGTTCGTAGTTGTGATGTGTAGGAAGTTAATCGCAGGCGGTATGAGCGCCGGTCCTATTTGCTGCGGATTAGCAATTCTTTTTTTGCCAGTGCGAGCAAACTCTGCTGATTGGTGAAAGTTACAATCGGGTTCAAGGAGGACCGCTTCATCAGGAAAAGTCCCACTGCCTGGCAATTGCTAAGGCGGTGGGTTTTCGATGTCCGAAGCTACCGTTTAAGCTTCGAATACCCAGCGGCCGCCAAGCATTGTACGTTCGATGGGAATCTTAACCAACGTGGATGGGTCTTCACGCATTGGATCACGACCCAGGATAACCAAGTCAGCGAGCTTGCCAGGGTCGATCGAGCCTTTCTCGTGCTCCTCAAACGAAGCGTAAGCACCATACAACGTTTGCACCCGCAACGCTTCCTCAACTGTGATGCGCTGCTTGGGACCCCAGACGTTGCCATTCGAATCAGTCCGCGTAACGCTGGATTGAAGCGCCATCATCGGTTCGAAAGGACCAGGTGGATAATCCGAGCCGGGTGCTGCGCGGATGCCTGCGTTAAGAAAACTGCGCAATGCAAACATGTGCTCGAGTCGTTCAGGACCGTACTCGCGCATCTTTTCGCCGTGATAATAAACGTACGCGGCAAACGGTGTTGGAATAGCGCCGAGGGCTTTGATCCGTTTAACCAGCGAATCGTTCACGACGGTGCAATGCTCAAGACGAAACCGCGGATCACGTCGCGGGCGTTCGTGCTGGAGTCGCTCGTAAACACGCAGTACCATGTCAATCGCGCGATCACCATTTGCGTGTGTTCCGATTTGCCAATCCGCTTCATGCGCCTTTCGACCGTTTTCGTAGAGCTCTTGCTCGCTCATCACCTGAATGCCGAAATCGGTGGGCCGGCCGACATAGGGTTGGGAAAGCCATGCTGTGCGTTCGGAAATCGAGCCGTCCGCGACCATTTTCATTCCGCCAATGCGCACCCATTCATTACCAAAGCCAGTGCGAATGCCAGCCGCTAACATTCGATCAACTTCCCGATAACCTATCAGGCAGTAGATGCGTGTAGATAATTCACCGGCGTCATGCGCATCCTGGTAGCCACGGACGTAGTCATGCACCGCCCATGCGTCATGCGCAGAAGTAATCCCGGCGCGTGACATCATTTTGGAGATGAGTTTTACCGCTTCGCGATAATCAGCGCGGCTATAGGAGGCGGGAATAGCTTTATCAAACACTTCATTGGCGCGTTCGCTGATCCGCCCATTGAGCTTCCCGGTTTTCGAATCGCGGTCGAATCGTCCACCTGGCGGATCAGGTGTGTCTTCGCTCACGCGGGCTCGCTTGTACCCGAGCGCGTTGACGTAAGCAGTGTGTCCGCCGCGATGTGAAATGTATACCGGGTGTTGCGGCGCGGCGGCATCCAAATCGTTAGCGGTCAGCGCACGACCATCGGTGGTTTTGGTATCATCGTACTTGAAACCGAGTACCCACTCACCAGCGGGAGTCCTGGATGCCCGTTCCCGAATCGCGCTCTGGATTTCAGCGATGGAGCGCAAATCACAATCCACCTGTCGCAGGTGCATCAGACCCGCCGCAGCCGGATGTGTATGCGCATCGATGAATCCGGGAACAACAGTTTGTCCTTCGAGATTTATTTCGCTCGTTTTACCTGTTCGGAGTGCCTGCACTTTGTCGTTGGTGCCAACAGCTAGAAAACGACCGGCTGCAATGGCGACTGCTTCGGCGCGCGGCTGTCGATCGTTGATGGTGATGATGTTTCCGTTGTAAAGAATTAACTCTGGCTCGATGCGATCCAACGGTAACGAAGCGCTCAGAGCGAAAGCACCGGCCGAACGGAGAAATGCACGTCGAGACTGCACAGTAGCTGAGCGCGAGTTTCCAGTTTCACCTCGTCTTTTGCAATGATTGTTATTAATTACGCGGTGTGACGACGCCGCAGCTTTGCCCACTTTTCATCGATGGCGAATGGCAAGACGTAGGAAATTTCGCGACTTCGCCGGTGCACAATCCCTCAACCGGCGAAGTCATCGCACTGACGCCAATGTGTACGGCGGCGGATGTGAATCATGCCGTCGAAGCCGCGGCAACGGCCTTCCGATCGTGGTGGGAAACGCCTCCGATAGAGCGAGCGCGCGTGATGTTCCGATTCAAAATGCAACTCGAGGATAACTTCGAACAGATTGCGCGCTGCAATACCCGTGAGCACGGCAAGACGCTGGGCGAATCGCGAGGCGATGTCCGCCGCGGGATCGAGATGGTGGAATTTGCCTGTGGTATACCTTCTATGCTCGGGGGCGAGACCATCGAGAATGTCGCGCACGGGATCGATTGCGAAACGATTCGACAACCGCTCGGTGTGTGTGTCGGAATTACGCCTTTCAATTTTCCCGCGATGGTACCGCTTTGGATGTATCCGGTAGCGCTCGCTTGCGGAAATACATTCGTGCTGAAACCGAGCGAGAAGGTGCCGTTGACGGCATTGATGATTGCGGAACTTTTGGAAAAAGCCGGCGTTCCACGCGGCGTTTTCAACATCGTGCATGGCGGGCGTGAATGTGTAGAGGCCTTGCTGACACACCCAAAAGTCAGCGCGGTTTCATTCGTGGGATCAAGTCCGGTCGCTCGCTATATCTTCGAGACTGGCACGCGTCACGGCAAACGCGTTCAGGCGAACGGCAGCGCAAAGAATTTTGTCGTCATCATGCCGGATGCAGACATGGAGCCTTCGGTACGCGGCGTTGTAGAAGGTGCTTTTGGATGCGCCGGCGAACGTTGCATGGCCAGCTCAACTGCGGTCGTTGTAGGAAGTGCGTCGAAACATGCGCTGCCTTCATTCACTAACGCCGCTAAAAACATTCAAGTCGGACCCACCGATCGCGAGCCGCAGCCGGACATGGGACCGCTCATTACTCGACAACACCGTGACCGCGTAGCGCAGCTAATCGGAACTGCTGCGACAGAAGGCGCGACGATTCTTGCTGATGGTCGATTTCTCCAGCTGAACAGTGGCGGTTTTTTTCTAGGTCCCACTGTTGTGGATGAAGTGCAAAACGAGATGACGGTGGCGCGCGAGGAAATTTTTGGTCCGGTGTTGAACGTAATGCGAGCCGATGATCTCGAAAGTGCGATCGAAACGATCAACTGCTCACCTTATGGCAATGGTGCTTCCATCTTCACCCGCTCCGGGAAAGCGGCACGCGAATTTAAGCATCGAGTCAAAGCAGGAATGGTTGGGATCAATGTCGGCGTGCCCGCTTCGATGGCTTGGTTCCCTTTTGCCGGCTGGGGCGATTCTTTCTTTGGTGATCTGCACATGCAAGGAAGGGAAGGTGTGCAATTCTTCACGCAACAAAAGGTGACAACCACCCGGTGGTTTGCTGAAGGTGAAGGAAATGTCTGGAGTACGAAATGATGCAAGCACCTGAACTACCGCCATTTGATTATCAGCCGCAACCGTATCGTGGGCCATCCGCAGAAGAGGTATTCCGCTTGCGTCGCGAATTTCTGAATCCGGGACTCTTTCTCTACTATAAACAACCGTTGATGATCGTGGAGGGTAAAGCTCAATATGTATTTGATGAACACGGACGCCGGTATCTTGATGCTCTTGGCGGAATTGTGACGGTCAGTGTCGGCCATTGTCATCCCGATGTTGTCGCGGCAGCGCGGCGGCAGAACGAGCTTTTGCAACATGCGACGACGATTTATCTGCACCCGAACATTGTCGAATATGCGGAAAAGCTTGCAGCGAAACTGCCCGGTGATTTGAAGGTCTGTTATTTCGTCAACTCAGGATCGGAAGCAAACGATCTGGCGCTGTTAATGGCGCGCGCTTTCACCGGTAACTACGATGTCATTGCGCTTCGAAATGCGTACCACGGGGGCAATGCCGCAGGAATGGGACTCACCGCCCACCGCACCTGGAAGTTCAACGTTCCACACGGTTTCGGTGTGCATCATGCCATTGCACCCGATCCATATCGGGGAGCGTGGGGGCGCGACGATCCGCATGCGGGAACTCATTATTCCGCCGACGTCAAGAGTTTGATCGACCATGCAACATCCGGTCAGGTGGCAGCTTTTATCGCCGAATCAATCCAAGGTGTCGGCGGATGCGTAGTATTTCCGGAGAATTACCTGAAGCACGTGTACGAATCTGTTCGCGCGGCCGGCGGCCTGTGCATCGCCGATGAAGTGCAGACGGGATTCGGGCGCACTGGCACGCATTATTGGGGATTTGAGACTCAAAACGTGGTGCCGGACATCGTGACAATGGCCAAAGGAATCGGCAACGGCGCTCCGCTCGGTGCTGTGGTCACCACGTCGAAAATCGCAGCTGCACTCGCGCAGCGCCTACATTTCAACACCTTTGGCGGCAATCCTGTCGTGTGCGCGCAGGGGGCGGCAGTGCTGGACGTGATCGATCGCGAAAAATTGCAAGCGAACGCTCTGAAAATTGGGAATCAGATCCTTGCCGGACTCGAGTGCCTAAAAGCAAAGCATAGTCTTGTTGGTGACGTGCGCGGCAAAGGCTTGCTCCTTGGAATCGAGCTGGTGAAAGACAGGAAGACCAAAGAACCCGCGACGACAGAATGTGCCCAGGTACTGGAAAATTGTCGGGAAATGGGATTATTACTTGGCAAAGGCGGCTTGTACGGTCAGACGATTCGTTTTTCCCCGCCGATGTGCCTCCATCAACAGGACGCCGACTTTTTGATCGATGTATTGGATCGAGTGTTTAGTGTCGTCTGAAGTAAATCGGATGGCAGGTCATTGGTTAAATTCAGCATCAACACGCGCATATCCGCACATTGATGCGATTCATGCCGCGGAGGGGCGCAGCTTGCCAGGGGTTAACATCATCGTTGCGCGGGCGAGTCAATCGGCCTGGCATTAAACTAACAGAGGATTTTAAATGCATTCACCCCGGACGATCGAACGACCTGGGCCGGTCGATTCACGAATGCGAACACGACCCGCGTCCCTGGCTCCCACCGCCGCGCTGAGCGGAATCTGGGGCCTTTTACTTATCGCATTCGTCGTTGCCGCGCTCTACTTCGGGCGGTCGGTCTTCGTGCCAATCGCTTTGGCTACGCTCATCACGTTTTTGCTTTCCAGGTTGGTTACGCGCCTGGAGCGCTGGATCGGACGCATCGCGGCTGTGTTAGTGACAGTCATTGCGATGTTCACGATTTTCGGTGCGATGAGTTGGGTGATTGGACGTCAAGTTATCGATCTCGCTAACAAATTACCTGACTACCAGGCTAACATCGCCACAAAAATCCGATCGCTCAAACTTCCCGCTGCCGGCCCGTTGGCTCGATTTTCATCCAGCGTTCAAGCGCTGCAGAACGAACTGGTTGCGCCGAGCGCGGTTCCGGAGACGAACCGAGGTCGCAGTGTTTCAACAAGAACGCCATCGCCTGTGACCACTCCCATCCCGGTAAAGGTGATCGAAGGGCGCAACGCGATTCCCCAATTAATGCAGGAGACTCTCAGCGCGATTCTGAGTCCGCTCGGCATGGCTGCGTTGGTCCTGTTGCTCGTCATTTTCATGCTGCTGAAGAGGGAGGATATTCGTGGCAGATTGATTCGCCTCGTAGGACAGGGGCGAATTAGCGCAACCACGCGCGCAATGGAAGACGCTGGACGTCGTGTGTCGCGTTATCTTTCCACGCAGTTCCTCGTTAACACATGTTACGGCATCTGTGTTGCTCTTGGACTGCAGTTAATTGGAGTTCCGAATGCTGCTTTGTGG
>JBLMXH010000249.1:0-2510 GCA_050257685.1 Nitrospirota bacterium | reverse complement strand
CACATGCTCGTTAGGCGGCAGTTGCGCCGGTGTTCCGCCGGAATCGATGTAAATGCGCTGCCCGCTCACTTCGATAATAAAGGCAAGCGGCTCTCCGCAGACCCAGTCGGCAGGACGCTGCGGCGGTCCGGAGGTCGACACCCGCCGATCAAACGGCACTTTGCCGAACAGACGATCGTGTGTAGCCGACGCAACGCGAATTTTCCATGGGCCGATCTGCCGCACGTCTCCCGGTGTCACTTTATCGGCCGATGACGCACCAGCGCGGTTTGCAAGATCGACGCTGGATGCGGAAGCAATGAGATGCGCGTGTGTTCTTGATAGAATGATCGGCACGTCAAGCAGATGATCGAAATGTCCGTGCGTGACCAGAATTGCGTCGATCTTGGGCGAGGTTTGGTGTTCCGGGTGCACGCCGTTCCCGTGGCTGAAGGCGAAACTCCGACCACCATTCAAAGTAAGCCGATGCAGTCCATCATCGATTCGTGAAATGTTTGGTCCAATCCGTGCACCGAGTGCAACACTCCAGAGGTCCACGCGCGAGAAATAGGGATCGACCAGCAGTGCGCGTCCTTTGAACTCGAACTGATAACCATTTGTGCCCAGGTAAGTCACTCGCAGCGCATTGCGCGAACTTGGGCCAGAGTCGCTCGCCACGAGGCGCGCATACCGATCCAGTCCCCCGGCGAACGCCGGCCCGGACAACAGCAGGAAAAGAAACACACGCATCAAGCCACGGATAACGCGGATATCACCGATATGGAAGGGGAAGCGTCAGGGCAACCGGAGCGCTTGGCCAGCAAGCCACATCCGTGGAATCCGTGTGATCCGTGGTCGTCTTCTGATTCTGTTTGCTTGACGAATTCGATGTGGCTTGTGAGTTTCGGTTAAGTTATGAAACTTGAATACACGGATGCGCCGACGGCTGCGCCCGAACCGAGCACGGGCGAAAAGATGCCGTGCCCGTATTGCGGACATCTTTTGCCCAAAGACGCGGAACACTGCGACCGATGCGACTGGGTACGCGGCGCGACGCAAACCGCAGAAGCCAAAGCCAGCGACGCGGTTGCCGTGCTGTTGAGTCTCGTTCCTGGCCTGGGACATATTTATAAGGGACACATCCTGGCGGGGTTGCTCTGGATGATTGGCGCGATCCCGGTCGGCATTTTCGTTTTTCTTGCTGCGTTCGCCTCCGCCGGGTGGGGGCTGGGCCTGTTTTTCTTCTATCTCGCTGCGGCCATGCTCCACGCCTACGGAATTGAAGACCGCGTTGCGCCGTCAGAGGGCGACCAAGGCGAGGAGTATTGACTTCGTCAGGACGTTGAAGGGTCAAACTTAAGGGTTGAAGCGGGTGGACGCGACGCGCTCGTCGCGATGCTGCTCAGAACCGAGAAAGCGGCCAGGTGCGCCGCTTCTACCTTACCGCGTCGTGAATTTCCTCCAGGATTTCGCGCATGCCGTAGCGAAATTTCCAGTTCGGATAGTGGCTTTGGAATTTTCGCACGTTGCTGATCCACCAGATATGGTCGCCGATCCGGTTTGTTTCTTCGTAACTCCAATTTAGTTTTTTGCCGCTGATTTGCTCGGACATCTCGATGGCTTCGAGCATGGAACAATTGCTGTGCCGGCTGCCGCCTATGTTGTAAACCTCGCCCGCGCGCGGCGCGCGAATGACTTCCGCGAACGCCTCGACCAAATCGAAGCTGTGGATGTTGTCGCGTACCTGTTTGCCTTTGTAACCAAAGACGCGATACGGTCGGCCGGTTACGGTGCAAATCATAAGGTAGGAAAGAAACCCGTGCAGTTCTGTTCCGGCATGCGCCGGCCCCGTGAGACAACCCCCGCGAAATGACACCGTGGGCATCCCGAAATAGCGTCCGTATTCCTGAACGAGAATGTCGGCGGCGACTTTGGACGCGCCAAAGAGAGAATGCTTCGTGTAATCGATGCTCATGGTCTCCGAAATACCCGCCTCATATTCGTGGCCGCGTTCGATTTCCCAGCGTTTCTCCAGTTCAATCAACGGCAACCCGTTCGGCGTGTCGCCGTAGACTTTGTTCGTGGACGTGAAGATAAACGGCGCTTCCGGAGCAAATTGTCTCGCCCCTTCCAGCAGATTGAGAGTGCCATTAGCGTTCACGGTAAAATCAGTCTGCGGATCGCGCGCGGCCCAGTCATGTGAGGGTTGTGAGGCGGTATGAATAATGCCTTCAATGACGCCGTGATGCTGTTTGAACAGGTCCATCACCGCGCCGGCGTCGCGGATGTCCATGTCATGGTGTTTGTAACCGCGAACATTTGCGATTAAATCCTCGCGCGTTTTTTTTGTGGATGCTTCGCCGCCGAAAAATTTTGCGCGCATATCGTTGTCGATCCCGACGACAGCTGCGCCTTCGCGTGCGAAGTGCCGGACAGTTTCCGACCCGATCAATCCCGCAGAACCTGTGACAATGATCGTACGCATGATCTAGATTTCACTAGCAGAATTCTCTGGGGAGCGCACGCGGGTA
>JBLMXH010000248.1:0-4022 GCA_050257685.1 Nitrospirota bacterium | reverse complement strand
GATTTTAGTTGCTCATTGAGTAAGGCGTTCACCACGCCTACAGCGCGCGACGCGTCGAGCACGTGCACAATGCTGGCATGATAATGCGGCGCGATTTTTACCGCGGTATGGGCTCGACTTGTCGTGGCTCCGCCAATCAAAAGCGGCAGCCGGAATCCTTCGCGCTGCATCTCCTGTGCGACGTGAACCATTTCATCCAGCGATGGGGTGATCAGACCGCTTAAGCCGATTGCGTCCGCCTTTTTCTCCCGCGCTGTGTCCAGGATTTTCGCTGCAGGGACCATCACGCCGAGATCGATTACGTCGTAGTTGTTACATTGCAGAACCACGCCAACGATGTTCTTGCCGATGTCGTGCACGTCGCCCTTTACAGTCGCCATGACGATTCGTCCTTGCGGCTTCGCGTTGGCGGATTTTTCCGCTTCCATAAATGGCATCAGGTACGCCACGGACTTTTTCATCACCCGTGCGCTTTTCACCACCTGTGGTAGAAACATTTTGCCTGATCCGAACAAGTCGCCGACCACACTCATTCCAGCCATGAGCGGACCTTCGATCACCTCGAGCGGCCGCTTATATCGGCGACGTGCTTCCTCTGTGTCGAGGTCAATGTATTCGACGATGCCTTTAACCAAGGCGTGCTTCAGTCGCTCTTCGACGGGTTGCTTTCGCCACGTTTCATCCGCGATCGGTGTTTTCCCTTTGGCCTTTACGCGTTCTGCGAACTCGACCAATCGTTCGGTTGCGTCCTCCCGGCGATTCAACAGCACGTCTTCAACGCGTTCTCGCAGTTCGGGTTCGATTTCCTCGTACACTGCGAGTTGACCGGCATTGACGATTGCCATGTCGAGGCCGGCACGAATTGCGTGGTAAAGGAACGCGGCATGCATCGCTTCCCGCACGGTGTTGTTGCCTCGAAACGAAAACGAAATATTGCTGACACCGCCGCTCACGCGCGCGCCGGGTAGGTTCTTTTTGATCCACCGCGTCGCTTCAATGAAATCGACGCCGTAGTTACGATGCTCGTCGAGACCTGTCGCCAGTGTTAGGATGTTTGGATCGAAGATGATGTCGCTCGCTGGAAACTCTGCTCTTTCCGTCAAGAGTTTGTAAGCCCGCGCACAGATCTCGATTTTGCGTTCGAAATTATCGGCCTGACCTTTCTCATCGAATGCCATGACGATCGTGGCTGCGCCGTATCGTCTGATCAGTTGTGCCTGACGGAGAAATTCTTCTTCGCCGTTTTTCAGGCTGATGGAGTTCACGACGGCTTTGCCCTGGAGACATTTGAGTCCTGCTTCGATGACGCTCCACTTCGAGCTGTCGATCATGATGGGGATGCGCGCGATTTCCGGTTCGCTGCCTATCAAATTCAGGAAGCGCGTCATCGCCGCTTCCGAATCGATCATCGCTTCGTCCATATTCACGTCGAGCAGGTTCGCGCCGCCCTGCACCTGCTGACGCGCAACCGCCAGCGCGCCTTCGAAGTCGCCGGCTAGAATCAGTTTCGAAAATTTTGGCGAACCGGTGATGTTCGTGCGCTCGCCGATCACGGCGAAACCAAACTCCGGCGTGATCCTTAGGGGCTCGAGCCCGGACAATTCCAAGGTGTCATCGCGCGCATCTTGGCCGGGGAGCGCACGCGCCTCGCGTGCCGTCTTCGGTGCCCTCACCGAAGATCCTCCGGTGTCCACAACCACGCGTAGTCTTCGTTTTGGTTAACGATCCCCGCATCCCATGGATTTCGAGCAATGTAATGAAACTTTTCCTGCAAGTCCCGCTCGGAGCGGATTATCCGATCAAAAGATTCCTTTTCCCAGACGGGGCCCTGTGTGCCCGCAGCCTTGTTGATTCGGTGCGCAGTCGTGGATTTGATTGCTTGTAGAATTTCGGTCAGTGACCAGAAAATTGTCCCTCGGTCATCGCTCTGTTCCTTCACCTGCGGTTCGAAGAGCAGGTGAACATGATCCGGCATCACGCAGGCGGCGTATAACTCATACTGATTTTGCTCGGCGCCGTGAATAATACTTTGAAGAATAATGTCGCGTTCATGCGCGGCGAGTCGGCGATGATTTCGGGTCGAAAATGTCACCGCGTATTTGGCCCACGGACGCTCGAAATGGGGTAGCCTACGTTTGCCGTACAGAACGTTCGTTGAGATTTCGGCGACGGCGCCGAAACCGGCACGCGAGGCGCGTGCGCTCCCCGGATTGCGCGGTTCCACAACGCGCGGTTTGCAATCACGCACTGCATTCGCGATTTCACGGATATGCTGCGGTGTTGTGCCGCAGCAGCCGCCCACAACATTCAGCCAGCCGTTTGCCACCCACGCCGCAAGTTTGGGCCCGAACGACTCTGGAGTTTCAGGAAATCCAGTCGGCGAAAGCGGATCGGGCAGGCCTGCATTCGGATACGCGCCGACATAAAACGGCGCGATCCGTGCGAGATCTTCGATAAACGGCTCCATCTCATCCGGACCGAGCGAACAGTTCAAAGCGAGGATGAGCGGTTGCGCGTGTGCGATTGAAACAAGGAATGCTTCCACGGTTTGGCCGCTCAAGTTTCTTCCAGATTTGTCGATGACTGTGCCTGAAATCATCAACGGCACACTGCGCCCGGTTTCTGCAAAGGCATCGGTGATGGCGAACAACGCAGCCTTGCCGTTCAGCGTGTCGAAAATCGTTTCGATGATGAGAAGATCGACACCAGCTTCGAGCAGCGGCTTCGCTTGATCGAAATACGTTTGGCGCAATTGATCGAATGAAACCGCCCGAAACGCCGGATCGTTTACGTCGGGTGAAATGGACGCAGCGACGGGAAGGGGACCCATCGATCCACCGACAAATCGCCGCTGGCCAGTTTCATTCGCGACCCGGTCCGCAGCGCGACGCGCGATCCGTGCTGCTTGGAAATTCATTTCGTGAACCAGCGCGCGAAGACTGGCGTCGTCGATTACGCGCTGAAAAAATTCCTGGTCTTTGCGGCCAGCCTTCGGTTCACCTTGAAAAAGAAAATCGTGCAGACCGATGGTTGTTCCGCTGAACGTGTTTGTTTCGATGATATCCGCGCCGGCTTTGAGGTAATTGGAATGAATTTCTTCGACTACGTGCGACTGCGTCAGGTTCAACAGCTCGAGGCTGCCTTTGAGGTCTTTGCCATGCCAATTCCGGAATCGCTCGCCGCGGTAATCATGTTCAGACAATTTGTAGCCCTGGATCATGGTGCCCATGGCGCCATCGAGAACGACGATTCGTTCGCGCATCAACCGCTCCAGAGGATGAACCTCGTTTGTCGCCATAATGTTCGGCAACTAAACGGCATTCCCGTTGGGCGATCAAGCAACAAATTGACGCATCATGATACGTAGATGTGTCATTATGCATGCTCATGATCGTGCCCGTAATCGTAATCGAGAAACAACCATAATGGATCATCGCTGGCGAAATCCGAATGCGGTTGAACAAGCATCAAAACATTCCCGGGTGACGCGTGTCACTCGCGTGCGCACCGTTCGGCGGGCAGAGGACTGCCCGCCCTACCTATGCAGCGCAAATAAATGCACGTTTCTGCGCGGCTGTTTGTCTCAACCACTTCCGACGAACAATGGTTGTAGGGCATCTGTGTCAGACGCCAAGAAGAGGCGTTTCGCGGCTGCAACGGCTGCGAAGCAACGGCCAGGCTTTCAAACGCCCTACAATTTATTTCGCTGCTTACGGCGGTATGCGGTCGGTGAGTACGTCGGTATGCGAATCGAAATAAAATGGGCTTGCCGCTTCGCATAGCAAAGCGGCTACAGCCGGATACGGAATGGCGCGGAGGGTTGCGGCGAGCAGCGCCGCAACCAACATGCGACAGGGCGTGTGCTCCTCTTACGGCGCGATGCGATCGGTGAGCGTGTCGGTGTGAAAGTCGGTGTGGTCGCGCAAAGCCGACCATGGACTGTCCTTCTTTGTTGTATCTGCCACGCTGGCTTTCTCGCCTTTCGCAAAATCATCCCACGAATTGTATCGAGCAATAGTCAG
>JBLMXH010000247.1:0-5749 GCA_050257685.1 Nitrospirota bacterium | reverse complement strand
CCGTTGCCAAAATCGATAATGTTGACGTGCGATGCGAGGGCGCAGCGATTCGTTATCACAACATGTTTTCACCGAATGGTACAAACGTGAACTTCATCGAAAAACGTGGACCCAACAAAATCGCCATTCGCACCTATGAACGAGGCGTGGAAGACGAAACGCTCGCGTGCGGCACCGGAATCGTCGCCAGCGCGCTCATTTTTGCCAAAACCGAAAATATTGATGGGCCGATCACTGTAGCCGCGCGGGGCGGCGACGAACTTCAGGTGGGTTTTGAGAGAGTCGAGGGAGGTTTCCGCAACGTCACCCTCACAGGTCCGGCGGAATTCGTGTTTGAAGGCACAATCGACTTGACGTCATTCCGAGCGCAGCGAAGCGAAGTCGAGGAATCCCGGTGAATAATGCTGGGTTCCGCAATGGGATGTCTCGACTTCGCTCGACATGACAATTGATTAGAACGTATGTTTCGCGGCACGTTCACGGCACTGGTCACGCCATTTCGCGATGGCGGCATTGACGTTTCTGCATTCGAACAGCTAATCGAAACACAGATTGCGGCGGGTATCACTGGGATTGTCGCGATCGGCACGACTGGCGAATCGCCCACGCTCTCTCACGAAGAACGGGAACAAGTGATTCGTGTCACAGTTGCGAAGGCGAACAAACGTTGTCTCGTGCTCGCCGGAACAGGTTCGAATTCTACACAACACGCCATAGCCGATACAAAGCGGGCGGAACAGTTTGGAGCGGACGCAGCGCTTCTCGTCGCGCCCTATTACAATAAACCGAGCCAGGAAGGGCTCTTTCGGCATTTCAAGGCAATCGCCGATATCACATCGCTGCCGATCATGCTTTACAATATTCCCGGGCGTTGCGGCGTGGACATCGTGCCAGAGACCGTGGCACGTCTGGCCGAAGGAAGCCGCAACATCGTCTCGATCAAAGAAGCAAGCGGTAGTGTCGAGCGCGTTAGTGACTTGCGCCGGCGTTTGCCCGACGCGTTTACGATCTTGAGCGGCGACGATTCGCTCACGCTTCCTTTCATGGCGGTGGGTGCTGTCGGCGTGGTGAGCGTGGCTTCTAATTTGTTTCCATCTGAAGTGTGCGCCCTGGTGCGCGCATGCGAATCAGGCGATTTGAGATCCGCGGAGAAATTGCACAGGAAACTGCTGCCGCTATTCAAAGATTTGTTTATCGAACCTAATCCGGTGCCTGTTAAGACAGCGCTTGGCTGGCGCGGTGTGATGTCATCTGCAGTTCGCTCCCCACTTTGCGAGATGAGCGAGGCGAACCAGGCGAGGTTACGTAAGACATTGGAAGATTTCGAATCGAAACCATAGCTCGCTGGTGCCGGCAATGAAGAATTCTCCCGTACGCGTACTGCTCATTGGCGCGGCGGGCCGCATGGGAAAAACTGTTCACGAACTTGCAGAGAAAGATCCGCAACTTCAGATCGCCGGGTTGTGTGATTTGGGCGATTCAATCCAATCAGTCATGAAGAATTGTGACGTGGCAATCGATTTCAGCCAAGCCAACAGCATAGATGAAATCTGCCGCGCCGCGTTACAGCATGCCAAATCGCTGGTCATTGGAACGACCGGCCACTCTCAGCAGCAACGCAAAACCATTGAAGCCACCGCACATTCGATACCGATCGTGTTGGCGTCGAATTTCAGTGTTGGAGTCAATGTGCTCTTTTGGCTAACACAAAAAGCCGCCGAATTGCTCGGCTCGGATTTCAATCCTGAGATTGTCGAAACGCATCATACAATGAAAAAAGATGCGCCAAGCGGGACAGCCAAAACCTTGGCTGAGATTTTGAAGGTTATGCGAAACAGCGAAATATCGATTCAATCAATTCGCGAGGGAGACGTGGTCGGCGAGCATACCGTACTATTCAACGGACCGAGCGAACGCCTGGAGCTAACGCATCGCGCAGCAAGTCGCGAAATTTTTGCGTCAGGCGCGTTACGCGCGGCGAAATGGATCGTGCACAAATCCTCCGGACTGTACTCGATGCAGGATGTGCTGGGGCTATAGACCTGTAGGGCGTTTCTGTGAAACGCCGAGGCGTCTGACACAGACGCCCTACAATTCGGCAGGGCGGTCATAAGACCGCCGCTACAGAAGAAATGAGAACGGCAGTCGCACTCGGTTCGAATATAGGCGATCGCCTTGAGAATCTGTGCGCGGCGAGAAAGGCAATTTTGAATCTGGCCGATACAAATCCGCCGATTGTTTCATCGCCGGTTTACGAAACTGAGCCGGTCGGTTGCGAACCGGGAGCTGGAAACTTTTTGAACGCAGTCGTTGAATTTGAATATGATGGCGATCCCGCGTGCTTGCTTGAGCAACTGATTCAGATCGAGGAAACGTTAGGCCGGAAAACGGATCATCCAAAAAACGTTTCGCGAACGATCGATGTCGATCTGCTCTACTCCGGAGATCGAACAATTCAAAAAAAGCAATTGCAGCTGCCGCATCCACGAATGCACTTAAGGGACTTTGTTCTTCGGCCCCTGGCTGATGTCCGCCCGGAGTTGATCTTGCCAGGCCAGAAGAAAACCGTGAAAGACTTACTCAGAGAAGTTCACCGATCTGGCGGGGTCGTTCCCTACAGACAGATCTGGTAAGGTTGGGAAGATTCGAAAGCGGCAGAGCACTGCGAGCGTCCAAAACATGGCCGAGTGACTGCGCGCCATAACGCGCTTGCGTTTTGGAGTGCGGCGCTGCTGCGCCGCTTTCTGTCGAGCTTGCGTTCTGCAACAGGCGGCTGATCTTCCGACGATCCTGCGATGAAAGATTTTCGCCAGATGAAGGAACGTGGTGAGAAGATCACCGCGCTCACGGCATACGATTATCCCACCGCGCGTTTGCTCGATGAGAGCGGGATCGACATCATCCTCGTGGGTGACTCCGTAGGCATGGTAGTTCTAGGCTACCAGGATACTGCTGATGTGACGCTGGACGAAATGTTGCATCACACCCGTGCGGCGGCGCGCGGAGTGAAACAGGCGTTACTCGTCGCGGATATGCCGATTCACACTTATGACAGCCCAGTGCAAGCCACCGAGACCGCCCGAAAACTTATCGATGCAGGCGCGCAGGCAGTGAAGCTCGAAGGTGGTCTGAGTCATGTTGCGCAGATCGAGGCGATCACCGAGGTAGGGATACCGTTTATGGCGCACATCGGGATGTTGCCGCAATCCGTGCGCGAGCAAGGCGGCTATCGAATCAAGGGTCGCACGCAATCGGAAGTCGAAGCATTGCTGGCCGACGCCCGTGCGGTGGAAGCCGCCGGAGCATTTTCCGTAGTGCTGGAGATTGTCCTAGCCGATGTCGCTAGGCAGATCACCAATGCGATCCAAATCCCGACGATCGGAATCGGCTCGGGCGAGCATTGCGACGGCCAAATCTTGGTCACGCACGATCTGATTGGGTTATTTCCCTGGTTCACACCAAAATTTGTATCGCCCGAAGCACGGGTGGCGGAGGAAATACGCCGTGCTGCGCGAGCATTTATCGAGCAGACTAAGAGCAGCGGCCAAATTTCGTAGCTTTCCTTTCATTGACACCTGGCTTCAGCCAGGTGCGATATACACAGTGAGAGTGCTCAGCCGTTTTAACGGCTTTGATATTGCTCTGAAGCCTTTGAAACGGCTGAATCCTTTTAGTACCGCCACACCGGACTGAAGTCCGGCGTTACCAGGAACCGAGACGTAGTGCCATGGCTGGCAAATTGAAATGTGATATACTTTCGATCGCATGAGGGCTTCCGATTTTGACGAGCTCGACCGGTTCGAGACTGAAGGTCTGCTGAGCGGCAGCAAGGAGCGCAACTGGCTGTGGCTGGGATTAATTGTGTCGCTGGCCGTGCATTTCGCGCTGTGCACCTATTTTTATCGCACGCGTTTCCCGTCTGCTGACGCGGTGTTCGCGCAAAACGAGCAGACGCCCACGTTCAAGGTGAAACGCATTCTTGAGTCGAACCTGGATAAGAGCAGTTCCGATCAAATCAATCCGGCCGCCAAACCGAATCCCGACAACACCGATGTGCAATTGCCGGATGAGAAGAAATCGTTCGACAAATTGCTGGAGGAAGTTCAGGCCAGCACGGCGTTGCCGGATGACATGCGCGATGTCTTGCCTGATCAACCGAAGGTGGACCAACCGGACGTCAATTCTGTCTTAAACGAGATCGAGCGTTCCACTGCGCAAACTCTTTCCAGCGATCCAAACGCGATGCATGAGCAATCGTTACTGAACAACAGTTCCGTCTCCGGCCGTCCGCAGCCTGCTCTCAGCGGAACAGAGCTCGCCACCAGCACCGCAATCAAGCGTCCAAATACTTTCACAAGCAAGCTGCCCGGCGACAGCGCCGGTCCCAACAAAGGACACGCGCCGGGCTTCAGCGATTTGGACCAGTTGCTCGCGCAAAAGGGTCCGCTCGGGTCAGGCACAAAATTGCGTTTGCCTGATGATCAGCTGTTCGAGTACGACAGTGACGTCCTGCAATCGAGCGCGATCGGTCAATTGCAAAAGCTGGGCACGCTCATTCAGCGCAATGCGAAAGCGACATTTTCCGTGGAAGGTTACACGGATTCGTTCGGCACATTTGAATACAACCTCGATTTGAGCCAGCGCCGCGCCGATAGCGTAAAACGCTATCTGGTTGAGGTCATGCAAATCAACCCTGCGCAAATCCAGACACACGGCTTCGGCGCCACGAAATTCCGCGCTTCGCCGAATGGCTCAATCGAAGAACAGAGCCCCAATCGACGCGTCGAAGTCGTGGTGCGGACGACCGAAGGCTAGAAGCGTTCAGTCCTGTAGCGGCGGTTTCTGACCGCGGGTTGTTTGCTTGCGAAAACTTCTCGGCGCTCTGAGAGCGCCGCTACAGATTACCAGTTTTTGATCCACTTGGTCTGATCGGTCCCAGCGGCACCGTCCGTAACGCTCCACAGATCATACGTAGGATTGAAACCGGTTGCTCCGCCTGGATTAGCTGCCTTCGCCGTTGAGTATCCATAACTGTTTCCAAACGGATCGCGGATTGCAGTTACCGGATTTGAGGGACTTGGCGGATTCGACATGTCAGCTCGTAGAAGCGAGCTTTGTTTGAGCGTGATGTATGGACGGGCATTTGCGTCAGGCGTCCCGTCGAAGTCCCGATCTCCCGAAATCTCGCCGTACATGTAACGGCACGGCATTTCGTAATTGCCGATATTGGTGGTCAAGGGATCGAGGCCGTCGGTACCACCTGTGCCCGTGCTGTTTGGATACACTGCATTGTCTGCCTTGTAATTCTCACACGCTGCCGAGACGGCAGCGATTTCGGTTTCGGCCCGGGCTCGAGCGCCTTTCTTTCGCGCGTAGCCAACCGTGCTCAAGACTAACCCGGCAAGAATGATGATGATGCCAACGACCACGATCAGCTCGATGAGAGTAAAAGCGTTGTAGCGGGGCTCGCCGCGGCAAACGGCGTCGAAACTCGTCAGGCCTTGGCCGCGGCGAACGCCGCTGCAATGTTCGGGGAGAACTTCCTTCGTCATTCGTTATTCGTCATTTCCGCGCTCCGGGTCACGTTTGCTGTTGCAAGCCGGTGATGATGCTGATCAGCGGCGTGAACAAAGCAAGCACGATCGTGCCGACGATCACTGCCAAAAACACGATCATTATCGGTTCGAGCATGGAGGTTAAAGCGGCTACCGCGTTGTCGACCTCATCATCATAGACGTCCGCAACTTTT